>CAJQMS010000001.1 GCA_905479505.1 uncultured Burkholderiales Genera incertae sedis bacterium
GGTCAAGCCAAGAGAGTGGTCGATGCGGATGGACTCTTAGTTACTCCGGGATTCATCGATGTCCATACCCACTATGACGGGCAAGTCACTTGGGATCCATATTTAACTCCTTCTACATACCATGGAGTGACTACGGCTATTTTTGGAAACTGTGGGGTTGGGTTTGCTCCGGTGAAGAAAGCTGACGTTTCATACCTCATCAATCTAATGGAGGGCGTAGAAGACATACCTGGATCAGTTCTCTCGGAGGGGGTTCGATTCAACTGGGAGTCATTTCCTGAATACCTGGATATTCTCGATTCATCTCCAAAAGCAATCGATATTGGCGCCCAGGTGCCGCACGCACCCCTGAGGCTTTATGTAATGGGTGAGCGTGGCGCGGACCACGCTGAAATCCCAAGCCAAAAAGAAATTGACTTAATGGGTTCATTGCTTGAAGAATCATTGAATGCGGGGGCACTTGGATTTACAACCTCGAGAACAACCAAGCATTTGAGTCGCGACGGAAAAAACACACCGAGCTTATCCGCAAAAGATGATGAGCTTCGTGGATTAGCCCTTGCGATGAAACGGGCTGGAAGAGGAATTATTGAAGTTAATTCAGATTTTGGTCCTGGGGAGTTTGAAATCATGCGTATGGCCAGCGAAGTTTCTGGTCGACCACTATCTATTCTACTTCTACAAACTAACAATTCCCCCTCTTTGTGGCGTAAAACAAGAGATCAGATTAAGTCAGCTCGTACTCAAGGTATGGCCGTCAACGGTCAAGTGGGTTGCAGACCGATCGTGGTTATCATGGGGCTTGAAACAACGATCAATCCATTTTCAACCCACCCCAAATGGAAGCAATTACTGTCCCTGTCAAAAGAAGACCGCCTGATAAGAATTAAAGGCGACTCTGACCTGCGACATGACCTGATTCACCAACTGCCTGATGACGAACATACTAGGCAAATTAAACAGTGGTTACCCAAGACTTTTTTAATGCATAAAGGGTTTGACTATGAGCCCTTACCTGAGAGCAATATTTGCACAATCGCAACAGACAGAGGAATCAGCCCATTTGAAGTCGCACTGGAAGGAATGCTTGCAAACGACGGTAATGGCTTACTCGCCCACACATTTGAAAATTATTTTGATGGTGATCTGGAAGTCATCAAAGAAATGCTTCTTGATGAAGGCACTATTATGGGCTTAGGAGATGGTGGTGCACACGTGTGCACGGTGTGCGACGAGGGCGCTCCGACTTATCTACTATCTCACTGGGGACGCGATCGAAAAAGGGGAGACACCATCCCTTTGGAGTTTTTAATTAAGAAACACACGTCCGTTAGCGCCCATGGATACGGCTTACTAGATCGCGGACTAATAAAGGTCGGATATAAAGCTGATATAAATGTGATCAACTACGAAAAATTATCGCTATTAGATGCTGAGATTGTTTACGATTTACCAGCAGGGGGGAGGCGTCTGATCCAAAGAGCAAAAGGCTATCAGCACACATTTGTGTCCGGATCTGAAATCATATGTCACGACAACCAAACTGGAAACCTTCCTGGCCGTCTAATAAGGTGAACCTTAGTATCTCAGATAAAAAGCAGAGCAAGCGGTCAATACCTCCGTCCATACGCAACAATGTGGGCTCGAATTAATTAAAAAAATAACCCTCTACAGCTCGATCAGATCGCCGCTACTTAGGACTACTCCCATTTTTATAGGCTTAATAATTTTCATCGCCTGGAGATCACTCTTATATTCTGTTAATTGTTGCTTGTATTGACTTCTTTTTGAGGCATTTAATGATGAGCTCTCATTTAAAGAAATCTTATAATCGAGGACCCATATTTCTTCATTAAAATGCACAAGACGATCGATCCTCTTCACATCGCCACGAATGTTGACATAGGCCACTTCGTTTTGAGCTTTTAAAAACTCTGTTGGTTTATAAAATCTTTGTAACTGTGGACTATTTAAGATTTTAAAAGTGACATCCCAAGCCAAATCAAAGTCGGCGAAATCTAGACCCACAATTCTTCTCAGCTCATCCTTACCAACCTCCTGATTTTCGGCCGTGACGATCTCAAGCATCTTATGCACTAAAGTTCCAAAATCGATCTCTCGGCTTTTATGGGTTGACCGTCTTACTCCAACCGGAGTCACACTCTGATCTATATCCGAATTTTTTTTTAAGTGAGCATCGCTATCAGTTTTTCGGTGTGGCACATTCGTGCCAGATAGAGGATTAAGTCCACTTTTAAGACGACAATTTTCAATAGCATCCTTAACACGAAAATACCATGACTCACATCTACCTTCTCCTCGCGCGACGCCCGATATAAAAAAGGCTTGTTTGGCTCGTGTTATTGATACGTAAAGCAAATTCGATTCTTCCTCCTCACTTAATAGCTGGTGTCGCTCGAACAGGCTAGACCGGGCTTTCCCACGCATGTCTTTACCACCATAT
The DNA here is from genome assembly GCA_905479505.1 of uncultured Burkholderiales Genera incertae sedis bacterium. Lineage (GTDB taxonomy): Bacteria > Pseudomonadota > Gammaproteobacteria > Burkholderiales > Eutrophovitaceae > Eutrophovita. The sequence goes on from CAJQMS010000001.1 coordinate 2,465, forward strand.
ACGGAGAAATGATTAGGCTCTCTTCCACCCGGTGTCCAGTCCACCAAACAATCCCAACCTTCGGAGTCTGGTTTAGCGTTTGCGTCAGCCAGGAACACGATCGGCGCCTCAAGTCCTTTGGCACCATGAATTGTCATAATGCGAATAACGTCTATTGAGTCGGTTTGTAAACCCTCTCCTGGACCCTTACCTTTCAGATCTTGCAAGCGACGAACTTCGTCAAGAAAGCGCGTTAAACTTGGGTATCTACCGGCAGAAAAGTCCAGTGTGTACTCCAAAAATGCCGATAAGTTGGACCGTATACGTTCGGCAATATCCGGTAATACTTGGCCAGCATACCGGTTGATTAAATCTAAATCTCCGTAAATCATATCTAGCAAATCATGCACCGGAAGATATTCTGAACTCGCGATCCAAGACGACATAAAATTTGTAGCTTCGGTCGCATGAGCGGAAAACTTGGAGTGACTAACCCCCTCCGACAAGAATTCCCAAATAGATTGATGTCCTCTATGAATAAAGTTCTTTAAAAAAATATCTCCTAACGAGAATATCGGTGAACTCAGCACATTAATCAGATGATAATCCACGTGTGGATTCGCTATAAATTGAAGTAACGAAATGATATCTTGGATCTCTGGAGTGTCTAGTAAGGCTCCATTTCGTTGGCTGTAAAATGGGATACCAAGCGCTCTGAATGCATCTTCATAATCTTTTAAATGCGTTCGTTTCTTAATGAGAATGAGAATGTCTGAATAAGCTATGTTCCTTAATTTACCCTGATCACTAACACCCTTTGACCTCATTAATTCAAGTATTTTTCCGCCAATAATTAGTCCTTCTTTAAAATGAGGTTGATCTGTATGCTCCGATCTACTACATACCAGCGGGTCTCTCCAAAGGGGACCGTCGAGTTGGTTGGCATTCGCCGGCATTTCAACGCCACCGACTAATGGGAATAGCCCAATCTCCGACGCTAATGATAGATGCACTGAGTGTTGCTCCATAAAATCAATATTCTCTTTTGAAAAATACTGATTGACTAGTTCTGTAATTCCAGGGGAATTACGATAACTTTGATTCTGAGTGACTTTCCGCCCACCTAATTCATCAACGATTAACTTCTCTGCCACCTCAAATAAACGCGGCTCAGCACGTCTAAAACGATAAATGGACTGCTTTGGATCCCCTACAAAAAATAATTTCATTGGCGTTCCCGCCTGAACCGACGCATCTATCCAAGACTTAAGAATAGTCCATTGAATGGGGTTAGTATCTTGAAACTCATCAACCAATAAATGGGTATAACGCGAATCCAGACGGTGTAACACAAAATCTGCCTGATCGTCATCCAGCAACATTGATCTAACCATCCACTCTAGATCTGAAAAATCCATCACTTGAGAGGAGTTTTTAATACTCTGAAAAATGTCGAGCAAACGGTCTCCAATAATTTTTACTGCGAAATCAAGCTGATCAGCTATCCATTGAGTTCGATTAATATCAATCTTACCAACCTCATCTTTAATTTCTCTACAAAGGCGGGCGTATTCTTCAGCGCTACTATCTCCCATTCGCTCTCTCATGGCACCGGACGCTCGTCGCTCAGGGCTAAGTAGTTTTTTAAGCGAAGAAAACCAGGCAACGGGGTCATTGGCTAACGAGACCATCTCAAACACATTTAATTTCTTAAGTTCACTAGGTAAATGATTTTTTATGAGCAAATTTTTAAATTGCGGAAGACTACCCATGATCACTCGGTTATGCGCTAATTCGTTCAGAGGGTCTTGGCCTTGCCTACTCCGCCATAATGACAAGATGCCTGACGTGTCAAAGGTCTCTTTATAAGTCCACCAATCTAATCTGTTACTCACAAATTGATTAATTACTTTATGCGAATTATGCAACTCAAAATTATCGTATAACCAGTAAAGGATATCGTTTGTATCCTCGCTTGGCGTCTGATCTTTAAAAAATAATTCCCAAGACTCCCGAAGAATAACTTCTTCGCTCTCCAACAATTCTTTACCACGACCCGATTGAACCGACCACGGAGCAAACTGAATAATTTGAAAAAACCAACCATGAAATGTGTTGATATTCACACCTGATGGAGTGGTTAAATACTCTCGATACAAGATTCGAGCCTTAGCGACATACC
>CAJQMS010000002.1 GCA_905479505.1 uncultured Burkholderiales Genera incertae sedis bacterium
GATTGGTTTCAGCGGCTGAGAAAGCGCACGTGACCGTTCGATGGTCGGTTTCTAAGATGAGACCAAGACCCAATTCGGGTTCGCTGCGACTGACCCAACGCTGCCCAGGTTTAAATTCTTCCATGCTCTTTAAAAATCCTTTGACTGTTTTCGCCGCGTTAAACGGCCTTCTGGTAATGTTTGTCGCGAGTAGGGCACGTAAACGCTCTGAAATATTCAACGATTTCCTGAGGCATCACATCTTAATGAACCGGTTGCTGGTAAGGCTGTGTAAGCGACTAAGGCTGGTTATTATGCAGTAAATCTATGGCTGCTTTGGCTACCTTTGTTTTATCAATCGCTATGATCTTGTCCTTAAAAGAATCTTTAACTGTGTCGCTGATAATATAGACGAAGTAGCTCTGCCGCTAGGCAAGCGGCCCCATTTAATGTTCGAAATGCGCCTGATGAGGGAAGCGAAGGCCTTTATTTTTTAAGCGTGTAAAAACTAGGGCTTACCAGTTTCCTTGTTCACTATAATATTGTGACCCGTTGCTTGCGACCGAAAGGGTTTTTAGATCACTAAGATTGCGGGTCAGGTATCTTTGCGCCGGTTTATTTTACAATTCATAAGCGCTCTTCTAAAATTATCGCGAAAATTGAGTAATGAATCAGTTCTGCTTGAAGCACTCGAGGCCGTCCGAATGTCGTTGAATTTCGAGGCGGGGAAAAATCATCCATTAAGGTTGGTGTTTAAAATGCGACATTTGTTCTGCTACCTACAAGCAAAATTGAACGGTTTGCTTGTGAGTATGGTGCTTTGTTTACTTGTGGTCGCCCCGGTGTTCGCCCAATTTGAGTTGGACGTGGATGATGATGGTCGGACAGAGCCGCTAACCGACGGCTTGCTAATTCTTAGGCATTTGTTCGGCTTTACAGGTATCGCTTTAACTAGCGGTGCGCTTGGCGCGGAAGCGCAGCGAACGGATCCCGAGGACATTGGCGCGTTATTAGACGAGACTGGAATTGATTTAGACATTGATGACGATGGCGTTGTGGCGCCGTTAACTGATGGCCTTTTAATTTTGCGGGCACTGTTTGGCTTTTCCGGTGATGCGCTCATCAAAGGCGCGATCTCCGAGGCAGGGCGTCGTCAAACCGCCACTGAGGTCGTTACTCATCTGCAAGGCTTCAAAGATTTCAAGGATGTAAATCTAGAATCGGAATCGCCGAACACGGAACAGATACAGAACATTGAAACGGAATATTTGCAGATTGTTGAAGGCGTTACGATACGCGTGACGGAAAAAATTGATGCGACACAGTACGAATTTGTTGAAATTTATGAGATGGCGGAAGGAACCGAGCGCACGTTTAAGGCGCCTGAGGGCTATAAGGTCGCAAAAGCCATTGCATATGTTGATAAGTGGCCGCCCGAAGAACGGTGCTCGATGGATATTTCAGTTCCAATATCAATGTACACGCTTGGCCTTTCAGAATTTACCATCAACGCTGACCCGGCGCTTGTTGGTGATCCATGCCCCGGCCCGAAGACTTGGCATTTCACATTTGGGTATGTCAAAAATGATGTGGAAATAGATATAGCGGCTCAAATTAATCGTCAAGAGCCGAAATTGTATGAAATACGACAATTCCTGCAAGACACCAACTTCGGAGGTTACACAAGTGAGACAACACCGCTAACTCAAGCGTTTATATCCGAGTTTTGTAAGAATCAAAATGTGTTCACTTATGAGTTTGACCGAAATTTATTGGACAATAGTGGTGAGCACAAAGCGGCGCTATGGACAAAAAATATTGATGACCCTGATACCCCCAGCCTTTTAGACGCGGCAGTCATTCAATATCAATCGGTGAATGAAAAAACAGACGGATTGATTCTCAACGATCGTTTAAGTTATCTCGAACTACCAGAATACACAGCGCCTTGTTTAGGTCTTGGTGAGACAATTGAACTGTCGATCCGTGTCAAAATACCACAATTTGTTGACGCCCAGCGCCCCCTTATTTCAAACATGTTAGATGAAGACTGCCGGCAGACGGGGCTCGGTGTGTGCTTTTTTTTAACGCCACCTGAGGAAGGAGATGAACTTAATTATTATAATGTAGGGTTCTATTCTGGAAATTCGGTTAACGGTATCGCTGGGTTTAAATTTTTTGCGCAGCAGACGCCGCTGTACCCCGGAGTTTGGTATGACTTAAAACTGGTTGTCGATCTTAATGCGACGGTACCGTCCGTGAGTATTATCGTAGATGGCGCGGTGAATAAATTCACGAACTTCCCTGCCTGGGATGGTGATCCTAAGTTGGTTCATGAGTACTTATTCAGCGATGAAGCGAAGTTTCAGTTGTTCGGCGTAAGAAATGGTTTTAACGAGGCTGAGGAGAATACCGACATACCGATCCTAGTGGATAGCGTAACGGTCGGAAATCCGTCAATTATTCAAGAATCCGAAGAGATTAATAAGTTACTGCAAGAGCTGATAGTGAGCTTGGAAAATAACGCTCTTGATACCAGCGAGGTCTACTATCAGGACATCACGGCGCTTTTTAAGGGCGAATGGGCCCCGGTTTCTGAAAAGGTGGTTGCGTTTTTGACGGCGGTTGAAAATAGAGAAGGGTCAATCTACGCGCCTGCGGTTAAAACAAATATCAAGACCCTGTCCTTTACGAAACAATTAGCGCATTTTTTCAAAGAATGGATCTTCGATAAAATGTTTACCGCTGATGAGGTTATGACGATAGAGGGACTGTCTTTCAAAGAATTAGAGGTGTTTCCAGGCAGTATCTCAGAAAATGCAGAGCTTATTAACAGGACTGTGGCCGTTGATGGAACCTACAAGGAAAGTCCTGGCTACCACATCAATAATGATGAAACGGTTCTTCGCCCGACCGGTACCTATGCACCACCAGGTCAACTGGTTACGTTGAAATTGCCGAAGGAAATCCTGGATAAAGGATGGCAGGTTCAAGTGGGTATTCATGGCGGTAATTTAGCTTGTTGGTCGGAGACGAGGCGCTTTAATCGTATTGCGAACACTTTTCCGCTCGATAAGACTACCGTTCACGTCGCGAATCCATTTGGCGGCGGGCTTTATATAATTGTGCCGAGCGGAAGCGACGCCGGAGTCGTCGACATTTTGATCGAAAATGCAGTCAATCTGCCAACGTTAAGCACCTTTGATTTGAAAGGAATGAATACCAGCTTGGCTCAGTTTCAAGCCGACATACAAAGCGCAGAAGTTCCTTGGTTCGAGATCGTGAGTGATAAATTCAACTTAACCTATCCGCTTGAATACTCGGCTAATTACGAAAATCCGATAGCAATGCTTGATTTAATGGGTCGATCACTTGATGAGGTTATGCTAATGGCCGGCAGGCCAACACAACGCGTTAGAGCGGAGTGGCTTGTTGTGGATGCTCAAATTATTGCTTGCGGAACAGCAATGGCAGCAAGCTATCCAACTTATGGCGATTATGATGGCTCGCCCTCAATCAAGGATAAGACCGAAGACGGGCTCTGGTTTTCGCCTTTTCAAAGTAACCGGACTTATTGGCATGAGATGGGGCACTTACATAATCTTCCAACGCTGGGTTGCCAGGAACAGGAGAGCAATGTTCATCTTCTAAAAGCCGTTATTGATAGTAATGTGGCAAAACTGCCAATTGATACAGCATTGCAAAATTCCGGGTTTCAGCCGTTTACAAGGCTTGATGCAGCTTTTGACCTCATGTTTACAGTCGATTGGCAGGTAGAGGAAAGGGTTTGCGGTGAGAATGATGTCTTGTATGGCGGCAATCAAATGCGTTACCAGACGAAGAGTTGGGCCAGAACAATTGAGTTGGCCGATCTTTATGGCTGGGAGGCTGTCGGTAAATCCCATAATGTTTTCTATGAAAAAAACATAAGGAATGAATATATAAAGGATTACGAGATTTCGGATGATGAATTTGTCTATCGGTCTTCTTTTGCCGTGGGGGTTAATTTAGCGCCAATTTTTGATTTTTGGGGTATCCCGGTTGATCCGAACATTAAAAATGGGTTGGGTGTTTTGCCGTCCCCCGTTGAGTTCCTTGATCGTTTAAATCTATACAAGAACGCGATACCGAAGAACGAAGGTGAATACCAGGCAAGACTGAAGGACCTTAGATCCGGGGTCGGACAAGATCAATTTGTTCGAATTGATTACTGGATTGAGAATTACTCGGCCGGTACCCTGGAAAAAATGCATGAGCGGATTGACAAAATAGCACTTGAAATCAAAGAATCTTTGTCCAATTAGTAACTCAGCCCCTAGCGGTTGGATAAGCTGATAGGGGAGCTAATCTCCTCAACAAACCATTAGGCCTAAGGCGCTGAGTGGGGTTGTAAGGGTAAGCAAAGCCAAGGAATCAAGGCAGCGTTCAAATTGGCTAATCTGTTTGATTGACAGAAGTGGTGATAGGCGCTGTTGTTTATGTTGATGTTCGGCCTTTTGAGGACAAAATTGGTGTCCTAATGTCTGTCGGGTTTGGCTCTTTGGTCATGAATTGGCGCATAGCGGTCCACAATGGAAGAATAATACAATGCCCGGACCGCCCCCGCAGGCGTGACCTCGTAAGGCTGTAGCGTTCGGTATAAGAACGACGTTTTATTTATTTCGGAGAATATCAATGGACGACCAAACTCAAGTTGAAATCGAAGCGCAAGCGTTTAGACGGTTACTTGCACATTTAGACGAGCACAAAGCGGTTCAAAATATCGATTTGATGAACCTGGCGGGGTTCTGTCGAAACTGTT
>CAJQMS010000003.1 GCA_905479505.1 uncultured Burkholderiales Genera incertae sedis bacterium
GAAAAACCCAAGCGAGCGATCTGCCTGGCAACGACCGAGCCTATCGCGCCCAAACCCAGGACGCCGATAGGAAACTGCCCTGCTGAACTGATGTCCAGAATCGGAGACCAACGTTGTTCCATTTGGAATTGTCTATATTCACCAAACCTCCTATGGAAATGAAGTACGCCATAAGCCACATAATGGGCCATTTGATTTGCCATACCCGCATCAGACAGTTTGACAATAGGTACTGGTGGTAACGTTTTATCTCGAAGTAGCGAGTCCACGCCCGCACCCAAAACGAAAACCGCCTTTAAATTGACGAATTGATTTAAAAAGCCAACAGGAGGATTCCACACTAAAGCGTAATGTACGCAATGAACATCTGAAACATTCTCTAACAGCTCAAACCGAAATTCAGGTAAATCCAACTCCAGGCGAGATTTCCATGGTTGGGGTTCCTCGTCAGGACTGTAAAACCCAATAACTCCGCCTTGATCTGCCATATTTGGTTAGCTACTCAACGTTAATTTCCAAGTTATCAATTAAGCGAGTCGACCCTAACGTTGCCGCTCCCAGGACCACTAATTTTGATTCGCCCTCTGTTGGCCTGCGTAACCCTTTCTGGGCCCGGATAACTACATAATCAACATTCCACCCGTAACGCGCGAGGCTTGCACCGGCAGCATATTCCATCGCAACATATTTTCGGTCACCATCCAAAATGGCGGTTTTTATTTTATTCATCGTGTCCCTTAATCTAGGAGCTTCACTTCTCTCGGTCTCAGTGAGAAACCGATTTCTCGAAGACAAGGCCAGGCCGTCCTCCGCCCGGACTGTTTCAGCCGACACGATATTTATCGGCAGAGCTAACTGCTCCGTTAATTCACGGATTATTGCAAGTTGCTGATAATCTTTTTTTCCAAACACAGCATGTTGTGGCTGAACAACATTAAACAACTTGGTTACAACCGTGCAAACTCCTCGAAAATGTCCGGGTCGGAATCTTCCTTCTAGACGTTTCGCAACTTTGGGGGGATCGATAAAAAATAACTGAGGCTCTGGGTACATCTGGTCTTCATCAGGGCAAAAAACGATATCATTACCTGCAACTGCTAACTTTTCGCAGTCGTCATCAAAGGTTCTTGGATAGTGCGCAAAATCATCACTTTGGCTAAATTGAAGTCGATTCACAAATATAGTGGTGATAACAGTCGGCGCTCGCTCCTTACCAATTTTTACCAAACTTAAATGGCCATCATGGATATTTCCCATTGTTGGGACACAACACGTTTCGTTCTCGGTTGATAAGCGTCTACGCAAATCAGATATTGTTCTAATCACTTCCATCACACTGCCCTTTAAATTCTCATTAACAACATCAGAACCAAGATCCCGCTAAAAACAATGTTCAGGACCAGGGAAAGTTCCTGCCTTAACTTCAGTAACGTAAGCTTTCACGGCATCTAATATGGATGACGAATCTGCCATGAAATTTTTGACGAACTTGGGTTTGCGTCCCTGATAAATATCCAACATGTCATACAAATTCAAGACTTGGCCCGAACAGTAAGGGCCCGCGCCAATTCCGATCACTGGAATGTTAATAGCCTCGGTTACCCGCCCGCCGACGTCATTCGGAACTAACTCAAGCACTATTGCGGATGCACCGGATTGTTCAAGAGCTTTTGCTGCGACTATCAGATCATTGATCGCTTCCTCGCTTTTACCCTGAACTTTGAAACCACCCAAGGCGTGAACAGATTGAGGAGTCAACCCAATATGACCACAAACAGGGATGCCACGATCCACCAAGAAACGAACCGTATCCGACATGACAACCCCGCCCTCAAGCTTCACCATCTGCGCACCGGCGGCCATTAACTCGATTGCATTTTCAATCGCCTGCTCAGGGCTTTTTTGGTAACTTCCAAACGGCAAGTCCCCGACGATTAGCGCTCGATTCGTAGCTTTCGCAACGCATCTTGTATGGTAGACCATATCGCCCATTGTGACGCCAAGGGTCGAGTTGTCGCCTTGAATAACCATACCGAGAGAGTCGCCAATAAGGAACATATCAACCTCAGCCTGATCAAGCATGCCCGCGAAACTTGCGTCCGTACATGTCAACATGGTGACTGGGTCTTTGTCTAAACGCATTTTTTGTATCATAGCGCTCGTTACTTTTGCCATCCTAACTCCCTCAAAGATTTACCCTACGTCAATGGATCTATGACAACCAATCTGAATATTCTAGTTTGAGTTACAGTTGTCTGACTCATTCGACTTCACTTTTACTCGTCCAGAATTATATCTCTGTTATGAAATATTTTTCTGTTTTACTAGACGGTTTTAATTTGGGTTTAACCCCTCTAAATTTTGGAGGCAGAATCATCCTGCAAGAGATCCTTCGAGAAGGCTGAATTAAAAGACTTACGCTCGAGCAAATCCGGAGCAATTTCTAACAACGGCTTCAACACAAAAGCTCTGTCAAACATCCGGGGGTGCGGTATGACAACATCGCACGACGAATATCGAATGTCTCCGAATAATAAGATGTCTAAATCAAGAATCCTTGGTCCATTACGAACGCTTCTCACTCTTCCGAAATCAACTTCTATACTCAGAAGAATCTTGAGTAAAGACTCGGGGCCGACCGAAGACGAGACTTTGCATACTGCATTGACAAAGTCTGGCTGATCAGT
>CAJQMS010000004.1 GCA_905479505.1 uncultured Burkholderiales Genera incertae sedis bacterium
GCTCTCGATGAAGAAAGTCACTTTTGGGCGGATATTTCGTCACCAGCCGTTACAAAATATAATCGGCACTCTATTACAGATAATCTGACACTTACCTTTTTTCCAGGCGCTCGCTCACTCTCGCCCACCAAAATACCAGTTGCGAACACAAAAGTGCGTCCACTGATCAATACATCACGTAAAAGTTACGGTAAAAGAGACATCGGCGATCCCGGCTTCAAAGAAGGGATTGATCTCAAGGGACCGCTTACTTTAATGGCACTTGTGAAACGTAACCCCTATTACGGAAAAAATGCAGAAGCTGCCATCAAAGAGCTACAAGAAGGGACAGGCGGTAGCAGTGTCCAAAATAACGACTCAGATGATACGGCGGCGGCCACCTCTAGGATTGCAATCATTGGGGACTCAGATTTTGCGACAAACTCTTTTTTCCACGTCATGGGTAATGGAAAACTCTTGCTCAGTACAATCAACTACCTCGCTGCTCAGGAGAACCTCATTGGCTTAGAACCAAAGTCACTTGATATACCCAGAGTTAACTTAACTAATACCCAGATGAAGGGTACGTTTGTACTTTCAATAATACTTATTCCTGCATTGATGGCTATTATCGGTATCTTAGTGTGGTGGAGAAGACGTTAATGAATTCGAATAAAAGTCTAAAGGTAGTTTGGTTAGTTTTGATAACGCTGGTTACTTTAATCACTGTTATCAACCTAGAAACCGCTGGGGATGTTAGCCATGCTGGGCACGGGGGGCATGACAATGTATTCGAGAGTGGTGCATTGCTACCAGTCAAACTTTCAGATATCTATGCCGTAGAGCTCGTGTACCAGGGCGATTTATTTTTAATTGAAAAAGATGAGGCCGGGCATTGGTTCTATCATGCACACGGAGCGACAAATGGCGTTTTAGAGTCACACGAGCACCAGGCTACACCTAATGAAAATGAAACGATCTCTATCTCACTAATTGGGCTGGAGAATGCTCGGGTAGAAAGGCGACTAAAGACAAAAGAAAAAGATGCTTACGGTGTTACAAAACCAACGCTCATTTCGTTATTGTATGGGCAAGATAAGATCAGACCACTCAGTCAATTTGCATTTGGAGATCTCGCTACAGATCGCCTAAGCCGATATATTCATCTCATCGGATCAGACCAAGTTGCCACGATAGCTGACTATCAATATGAAAATCTCATTAATTTAGTTGAAAAAATTAAAACGATAAACTCTGAAGCCACCCAAGAAATTTCCGAATCTAAAATTTAACGAAGAACGCTTAGTGATTCGTGTAAACTCAGCAATATATTTGATTTTATGGTGCTTGCTTAGTACAAACTGAAATGGATGAGCTGAACGGCAAACGTATTCTCTTAGGAATTACAGGTGGGATAGCGGCATACAAAGCTGCGGAACTAGTCAGACTGCTAAAAAAACAGGGGGCTGACATCCGAGTCGTCATGACCAGCTCAGCGGAAGAATTTATTTCACCTGTCACGTTACAGGCACTGAGCGACAATCCCGTTCACACTTCAATGTGGGACCAAACCATTTCGAATGGCATGCCTCATATAGAGCTGTCCAGAGACTGCAACTTAATTCTTATAGCGCCAGCCACAGCTGACTTTATAGCTAAGATTTCAATAGGTCGCGCAGACGATCTCCTAAGTACGCTGTGCCTTGCAAGGGACTGCTCACTCATCGTCGCTCCAGCAATGAATAAGCAAATGTGGGAAAACCCGTCAACACAGAGAAACATACGTAGCTTAAAAGAGGATGGGATCGATTTAATTGGACCAGATAGTGGGGAGCAAGCGTGTGGTGAGCAAGGGCTGGGTCGCATGCGTGAGCCAGATGTCATTGTGAGTGAGCTTCTCTCATGGTTTCAACCAAAAATACTGCAGGGAAAGAATGTCGTTATAACAGCGGGACCGACTTATGAAGCAATTGATGCAGTCCGTGGAATAACGAATGCCAGCTCGGGTAAGATGGGCTACGCAGTGGCCCAAGCCGCTCATGACGCAGGGGCAAACGTATCATTAATTTCAGGTAAAACAAACTTAATTGCTCCACCCGGAGTCCGCTTGATTTCGGCAATCTCAGCTCAAAACATGATGGATGCAGTACTTAACGAGGTAGACCATGCTGACATTTTTATCTCAGTGGCTGCAGTAGCCGACTTCAGTGTTAAGAATCCAAGTAAGCATAAAATCAAAAAAACTGAACAGAAACTGAATATTGAATTTAATGAAACACCAGACATTCTAAAAACAGTGGCGAAACGCAAAAACGCTCCGTTTTGTGTTGGATTTGCGGCGGAGAGCAAAGATGTCGAGAACTACGCTCGTAAAAAACGACTTGAAAAAGGCATCCCATTAATCGCTGCCAACCTCGTTACAGAGGCGCTGAATAGTGATATTAATTCTTTAATTTTGATTGATGATGATGGATCAAAAACTCTTCCGCCGAGCAGCAAGCTCAGTCAAGCTAGAATGCTTATTGACCACATTAGCAGTCTCACTCAATAGCCTTAAATAATTATCAAAATGAATCGCCTAGATATTAAAATCATCGACGAAAAAATAAAAAACCATTTACCCGAATACTCCACACCCGGTTCCGCCGGGCTAGATCTGCGTGCTTGCCTTGATAAGGACACAACTGTTATCCCCGGACAAACAATCTTAGTTCCGACCGGCATAGCTATTAATATAAAAGATCCGAGGTATGCCGCCGTGATTCTTCCTCGCTCAGGCCTTGGACATAAACATGGCATCGTCTTAGGTAATTTGGTAGGGCTAATAGACTCCGATTACCAAGGTCAACTTATGGTTTCCGTTTGGAATAGGGGCAACGAGCCGTTCACCATTATCCCGATGGATCGTATTGCACAACTAGTTATATTACCGGTGGCGCAAGTCACATTTAACCTCGTAGACGACTTCGATCAAAGCTCCCGAGGTTCTGGCGGATTTGGTAGCACCGGCCAGCAATAAAAAAACCGGCTTTTGGCCGGTTTTTTTAAGATATTAATTCTGACCTAATCTGGAAAAACCATCGCCTCTTCTTTGATAGAAGAATCTTTGATTTCCCCTAACGCTATCCGACGTAATTCCTCTGATCGCATATAAGCCACAATCGAGAGAATATCCATGCCAGAGATAGTCGTTCCAAATGCACCCATAGCACCGCCGAGGCTTTTATTTGTAATGCCAACCGAAATCGTCGTCAATATCGCCATATTACTATTTGCAGAATAAGCAAATTTTCCACACGTCAAACAAGGCCCTTTACCGCCTTTACCTGCTCCACCGTGACAAAATGAACATCTACGGTCATACCACTGTTTACCATTTTGCACCATGCAGTCTTTCTCAACCTCCAAAGCTAAATCAGCATCACTGCTTTGGTGCATAGTGCCTGAGTAAGCTTGCTCGATGCACTCCTGCGTTAACGTTTGCTCTGCCAAGGTTGACTCTTGTGCATGTACGTTTCCTACATTCATGCTAGTTAAAAGTCCCACTGTAACTAACGCAACAGTTACGGCTCCAATGCGCCGAAAGAGTGATAAAAATGAAATACTAAACATTACTAGTTGCCTCCCCGCATAAATGATTTACCACTTATATTCCTAATCTTCCAATGGTGGAAAATACGGAACATCATACTTCTGAACCAACTTAGCTATTGTACCGTTTTCGGTTAATGTCTCAATACCCTCATTGATGAAATCAAGAAATGATCGGTCTTGTTTTCGAACAACAAACTTTAGGTCCCATAACTGTTGACCCAACCCTTCGGAAACATACTCTTCATCTATTGCCGCGTACAGCGCAGCTGCACTATAGTTCTCGGATAGCTTGAAAGTTGCTTCTGGATGAACGCGTTTTGCCTGGGAAGGAGCATGCGAGAATACGATAGCGACATCGGTATCACCCCTGACCATGTCCCTCATAACTCTCGCATTGTCCGCTTGTAAGGCTCGTTTAATGCCACGAGTATGCAACCAGTCATCCATTGGCGTTGACATCTGCACGCCGATAGGCATTCCTGCATCAATAATCTCTTTTATGGTCATGTCAGCAGCCTGATTTTGAGTAACCATCACATACCCAACGGACATGTAAGCTTGAGTGAATTTCATTTGTCCCATCAAGACATCATCTTCCCCGTTGTCACCAACGCCAGCAAACAAATGGCAGCGCCCTTTGAGCATCGAGTTTCGAAGTGCTCGTGACATCCCGCCTCTGGTGCCTGTGTCAGCCCAATACATTTCAAGTTCGAATCCACCGAGACGAGCTAACTCACCCATTATTTCCACATCAAACCCGGGTGGGGTCACATTTTTAACCGAGTACGGGTATGAGTAAGGGTCCGCGCAGACAGTCATCTTCCCACGCTCTTTAATTTTATCTAGAGTATTTTGTGCCTCGTTTGCTGAACCCGTCAACGCTAGAGCACCGAATATAATTCCTACAAAAACATGCAACCATTTATTTAACAAAGCTATCTCCCGGAAACGATATAAACGTTGAAGAGGATAAGTTCCTTCCTCTGCTGCTAGCACCACTTCCACTTAATTAATATTTACGGGTAATTCCGCTTAATTTTCTATCAACAATCAACAATCAATATATTGCCCTTTATGAGTAAACCCATAAAAACAAGGGAGGACTAAAAAGCCCTCCCCTATTTAGCTCTTACAACTACTTCTCAGTAGCGTCTACGCAGTTAATATTAGTTAACTGTGAAGACCATTAAGCCACCACCTTTGGTGTGTGTCTTAAGGAAGTTTGCATAGTACAGAGGCCAGATACCACCACCACCAGCACCGTAGACGATAGCAACGTACTGCGTACCTTCAGCGGTGTATGTGGTTGGGTTACCGTGGATACCAGTACCAACGTTGAATGACCATAGGTGTTCACCAGTCTCGTCATTAACAGCGTTGAATCGTCCGTCTGGATCGCCATAGAATGCTAGTCCACCAGCAGTGCTCAAGAGACCACTAGTTGCTGGCCAGCTCTGTGACTTGGTCCATGCGAGTTTACCGGTAGCAACATCAAACGCCTTGATCAAGCCAGCGCCAGCGTTGAACGTAATGACTTTAGCACCTAGATACCACTCACCACGCTTCCACTCCATTTTCTTAGCTTGGAGGTCCATCGTGAAGTTGTAGATTGGTACATAAGCCATCTTTGTTCGAAGGCTAACTGAGAGTGGGTGCCACTCTTTTCCGCCGTCAAGTGATGGAGCGATGTTTTGCGTTACACGGTCATATACAACGTCCATTTCTGGGTAGTTGAATACTGGTCGGCAATTTCCGTTATCTGGACTAATTGGCTCTTTGACCCAGTTAACGTCATTCATCACTGTAGCCCAGAGACACTTCATCTCGTTACCAGAAGCTGTCTTCACTGTTTCTCTACGGTCGATACCATAGATGTGACCGTTTCTGTCACCGTGAACGAATAGCTTCTTGCCACCTAAGTCGATCATAACGTTCTCGTTAACGCCGTCATAATCATATGGGTCGTTAGGAGTGTACTGGAAATATCGATCGATCTTTCCAGAGTCAGCATCAACTACAAGTGTAGAGTTTGAGAAGAGGTTGTCACCTGGTCGAACATGACGGTCAAAGTCAGGTCCTGGGTTACCAACTGGCCAGAATAACTGGTTGGTTTCTTTATCATAAGAACCAGTAATCCAAGTTGATCCACCACCGTACTTCCAAGAATCACCACCCCATGTATCGTTACCAGGCTCGCCTGGTCCAGGGATTGTGTAGGTCTTCCAAGCTGGAGCACCAGTATCAGCATCAATAGCGGCTAACCAACCACGAACACCATACTCAGCACCAGCGGTACCAAACACAATTTGGCCGTTGACAGCTAGAGGCATAATAGTGAATGTTTCTGCGTATGTGTAGTCACCAATTTTCTTGTCCCAAACAACTTCACCTGTCTGGTTATCAAGAGCAACTACGTGTGCATCCAATGTTGCGAGGTAGACTTTATTTTTGTATACCGCAACACCACGGTTAACAACGTCACAACACAATTTTGGGAACACATCACCTGGAAGCTCACGCTCGTATTTCCAAACAATGTCACCAGTTTGTCCGTTAACTGCCATCACTCGGTTGAATGAAGTAGTAACGTAAACCATGCCGTTAACTGCTACAGCTTGACTGTCCTGACCTTCGAGAATACCGAAAGAAAGATTCCAAGCTGGTGTTAGCGACTTAACGTTGTCACGGTTAATTTGTGATAACTGACTGTAACGGGTCATTTGATAATCTTTCCCGTAATGCAACCAGTTTTGTGAATCGACGTCAGCGTTCATCAACATGTCGTCTGTTACATAGTTTGGATAGAGAGTAGACTCTAGTCTATCCACACCAATAGCAGAAGCCATGCCGGAAGCGCCTAACATAGCTAGTGCGGCTGTTGAAACCGCTACGCGCTTAAAGTTATGCATGTAATACACCTCCCAATTGAGAAACCCGAAAAGTACGACGATCCAGAATAAACCGAAAGCGCCCCACAACCGAGCCTGATTTAGTTTGTATAGTTAACTATTATTCAAACCACTTTTTACACTTGAAGTTAATGACGTACCTAGCAATAAAGCCTAATAGCGAAATAAAACTTCTCGTAAACTTAAGGTAGTAGAAGAGAACCGGCATGTCAACATCTGAAACACAATTAAAAGAGACTATTTCATGCGTGAAATGAACGCCAAAAATGACAATTGTGCATCGCATCATTCAAAAATCGACTCAATATTTCAATCAAGTCCATTATGCTTGTAGTATCGTTACGAATTGAGCTCAAAACTGACAACAAAACGCTTAATTCATGAAATAAATTTCATAGCGCAGAAGGTTTTAATTAAAAAATGACTCTCATTAAAGCTCACAAATGTCTCA
Organism: uncultured Burkholderiales Genera incertae sedis bacterium; assembly: GCA_905479505.1. Classification (GTDB taxonomy): domain Bacteria; phylum Pseudomonadota; class Gammaproteobacteria; order Burkholderiales; family Eutrophovitaceae; genus Eutrophovita. The sequence continues at coordinate 6,934 of CAJQMS010000004.1, forward strand.
GCCCATTTGTCTTCGCTATATTTTTTGCGTCGCACCACGTAAATTTGTATAGCGATCCCCTTATTACTTACCCCTTAATCATCAACACACATGAGATAAGGGTGGAGCTTGCAAATGAACCTATAGGCAGAGCGCAAGGGCTCATGGCCAGAAAATCGTTAAGGAATGATCGAGGTATGGTGTTTGCTTTCCCGACAGAGAGAGTGTTTTCCATGTGGATGAAAGACACCCCTCTTGATTTAACGGTTCTATTTGCAGACAAACAAGGCCGAATAATTGAAATTGCGAAAATGAAAAGAAATACATTAGATTCACACAGCTCTAACAAGCCAGCTATGTTCGCCTTAGAAATAAATTCGGATTCACCATTGACAAAAATCGTTAAAGTTGGAGACCTTCTTCTAGGCCTTGAAAAGCTACCTGCCGCCAAAAACTAATACGTTTCAAGCTTTATGCGCAGCATGTAGTCAACGCTTCTCTTGTATCGGCGACGTCAATAGATCATCTAATATGCGCTTAGCAATTAAGCGGTTTCCGACATGATTGATATGACAGAAGTCCAGAAATACTTCTCCATGCGCATGACGCCCCTCTAACGCGTCACTCAGATCAGAAAAAGAAATTCCCTCGCTGACCAGAGCGGCACTAACGTCCCGTAATTTTGGATACCCCCGAGCAAACGCAACATCTATTCCAGGTGGGGTCTCCAAATAATTATTAAGCAAATCCTCTTCATACGACGACTTTTCCGTCATTTCAAATATAGTAGGTTGCAAATAGTGAATAAAGTCAACATTCGATTTCTGCGCTAATTTGTATCCAGTCTTGATTGCTAAACTAAACTCTCTCACCGACGAATCGAGGCCTTTTGTCAGAGTCGCTTGATCTGAAATTGTCAGAGGCGTTGAACGATCAAAAATATCTAACGCGACATCTGCCGTAGAACTGTAGTGTTTGAGTCGATTGTGCCAACGACTCATCCACTTAGCTAAAGGGCTCAATTTCTGGATAGGCCGGAAATTAGGAACACCAGCTTTCCAACCGCCAGCTGCACCACCAAAAACTACGTAGTAAATATCGTTCACACCATGATAGAAAATTACGATGTCACCACTTTGCAGCGGGATCGAACTCATTATCATCACTTGCTGGGATGCGTTCATACCAGGTAAACCGTAATTATGAACGCTCCACAATTGACCGCTGTCAATCAGCATCCGTTGTAAATAGCTAGCGATCGTCAAATGATCTGGCACCTCCTGACCAAACAATGTAGAACCACCAAAAAGCAAAACACGACGCTGAGCCTTTTCTGGCAAATCAGAGGTGACTCGAAAACCACCTTGAACATTGAAGTAACGACCTTCAAAATCCTCTAACTCGACTACATCAGTTATGCGCCCATTAACAAATGTCTCGGATTCTCTCAAAAATTGTGCATTAAAATAGTCCGCGTTTCGGTACGGCTCGGGCTGAGTTGCTCTAAACTCCCATCTCGATAGTTGGTTATCACGAATCACATTCACCCAAACCCAAGAGCCCGATTCGACCAAACACAGAGCTATTAGAGTCGAGAACAATATCACTGCGCAGTTAGTGGCAAACGTTTTCAAATGACAACACTTTCTTTAAATATAACGGGTAATTATAAAATGGTTATTCCCCGATCTGCTCGCCGCAGGACCAACAACTTTGAAACGATCCAGGATTCGTCTCTTTGCAGAACTGGCAGATCCAATCTCGCAAATCGCGCTTATTGCCAAACGCCTCAAGCACGGCAATGGCAATGTCCCAATCCTTTAAATCTGTGACCCACACCTCGGGCCAGATTTCAACGAATGGCAATTCTCCCAAGCCGCCTTGCAAAGATTCGTTTTTAACCACCGAGCCAATCCCCCTCGAATGAAGAATCCCGTCTAAAAGTCGCGCCTCAATTAAATCGTTAGCAACATACAGCTTCTTCACGTGCCTAAGTACCTAGGTTAGTCAGAAAAAAATACCAATGGTGAACTTATACTACTCAACTAATGAGCGATCACGGTTTACCACCTGTCAAATTTACATTAAATTTGGACGCTCAGCCGCCCCCTCTCCGCAAACGCGACCTTCTCATTTAAGCATCTGCATTGCGGCGCGGAAAAGCTCAGTCTCCGGATTTGCGAACGTCTCTAAAATGCTGAAATGATTATCAGACGGGCATGGGACATCTCTGCAAATACTCGAAGGCCAAGACTGAGCAATCAGTCGATGTTGGTCTTTAAATCCGCCTAACTCTTGCCCCCCAACCGCAATTGACAAAGGTCCGCCCGAAGGTGCAGGCATGAGGGCTGGGCTTAACATCGCAGCCTCCGACTCACTCATACGTAAATCTCCATTAATAGATTGGATTTTCGTTAGGACCCTTAGGTCATAAAGTCCGCTAATCGATAGGCCAGATTGGAATATTTTTTTTGGCAATCCTTTGGAGTAAGTGGGCCATTCGCACAGCAACGCCAAAGTAGCTAAGTGGCCTCCCGCTGAATGTCCTGCTACAAACAATCGCTTCTTTGGAACTCGAAACTCATTTGCGTTCCTATATAGATAAGCTCCGGCCGCCATCACTTGGAGTACTAATTTTTTCATAGCAACATTCGGACACAAAGAGTAATTAATGACAGCTACCGCAACCCCTCGATCAATAAATGGCCTAGCGATAAACGCATGCTGAGATTTATCAAGAGACCGCCAGTATCCACCATGTACAAACATAAGCATGGCAGTCGGAGCCTTTGTAGGCATATAAACATCCATAGTTTCAAGTAGATCGTCCCCGTAGGGAATATCCCGCTCACATTGTTCTTTCAGTGAAGAACAAAAATCAGATGATTTGTCGGCCCACCGATCAACATACCTCTGAAAATCAGGCACCGCCGCACGGTTGTTATAAAGTGATTCAAGATAAGCCGCATCAGTAAGCATTAGGTAATGTCCCGTATAACGTTTTAAGCAGTTTAAGCCCTCGATGAATCGTGTGAAGGCACACACTGCCACATGATGATGTTTACACTCTTATGGATTAGATTACACTAGCTCTTTCGTGTACTCAATAATGAGTGCCGTATAACGACAAGGTCCATCAACCCAAAAGGAATTCCCTTATGACGAGTCCGATTTGGCCCAAGCCTCTTGTATCTACCGGATGGCTTTTAGAGAATCTCAAAAATCCAAAAGTAAGAATCTTAGATAGCTCAACGCACCTCATACCCAAGCCTGACCTGTCTCTTTACACAGTCTTACCCGCCTTCGACGAATACAAAGAAGGTCACATTCCCAACGCTCAATTTATCGATATTGAACATGAATTATCCACCCCGCACCCAGAACTTCACTTTATGCTGCCGAGCGCTGAATTGTTTGCGGAGACGTTGTCACGCTTAGGTATCAATGGTGAAACTATGGTGGTTATTTATTCAACCACAAACCATTGGTGGGCGACGCGCCTCTGGTGGACTTTTAAGGTGTTCGGTCATGCAAACGTCGCAGTTCTGGACGGTGGCTTTCAAAAATGGGCATCAGAAAAAAAAACCACTGAATCGGGAATGGCTGCGACTGTCGATCAGGGGAATTACCCAGTGAGGGAAGCGAACAAAACGTTAATTGCCGACAAAGATTCAATTTTGAAACGCTTAAACAAGGAGCCAGCATCCTTGATCAATGCGCTAAGACGAGAACAACATGAGGGTCGCGGTGGAGTAAACTATGGACGTAAAGGACACATCAAAAATAGTATTAACCTTCCGGCGATAGAACATGTTAATCAAGATAATACGTTTAAATCGATAAACGAATTGCGCACGATTTTCTCAGAAACTCTCAAACATAATGAGGTCATTGCGTACTGCGGTGGTGGAATTGCTGCCACTAGCGTAGCGCTGGCGTTAGACATGCTGGGACATAAAAATGTTAAGGTCTACGACGCCTCGCTAACTGAATGGGCTTCGGACGAAACGCTACCGATGAGCATATAAAACTGACACCACCAGAGGAACAAATACGTTAAAAAGGACCTCAACATGATTGATTTATTTCCGGTAAATAAAAATGATTTTAGCGATCCAGTGATCGTCACCGGCGCTGGTGGCTGCATTGGGAGCTGGGTACTGTATCTGCTTCAGGCCGCTGGCATTGATGTTATTGCACTTGATTTGCGCAAAGATATTCGTAGACCTAGGTTACTAATGACCAAGGAGGAAGTCTCCTCAATCACCTGGCTAGAGGGGGATATCTCAGATCCTCAAACCATCATGGGTGCTGTCGAAAAAAACAATGTGGGAGCTATCATTCACTTAGCCGCTCTTCAGGTCCCATTTTGTAAAGCAGATCCGATCTTGGGAGCACAAGTTAACGTTGTAGGTACGACAAATGTCTTGGAAGCTGCTCGGCAAGTGGGGATCAAACGTCTCGCTTATGCCAGTTCAATAGCAGCACATGGGGTCTTCGACCCGAATACAGTCTCTACGTTATACGGTGCTTATAAATTTTGTAATGAAGAAACTGCCAAAGTTTATATGCAGGACTGGGGCGTTCCGAGTACATGCCTTCGACCGGGAGTAGTCTACGGCGTAGGACGAGACCAAGGCATGACATCGAAAACAACCATGGCAATCCTTGCAGCAGCAATGAAACGGACTTACACCATCCCATTTAAGGGAT
>CAJQMS010000005.1 GCA_905479505.1 uncultured Burkholderiales Genera incertae sedis bacterium
TTTCACCACCAGCAATTCATTCAAATAACCATTTGCATCTGGATCGACGAATAATTCATTTGTTGTCGGATCAAACCTTAGATAGTCGTTCGCATCAGCTGCTGCTGAGTCAGATGATATGAGTAGGTTTTCAGTGTTAAACCCAGTTTCAACTATCCATAAGCCGCTCATATCTACCGGATTAAATAGGCCCAAGCCTACCGCGTCGATAGCAATTATGTCCTCTCCCGATTTGAAGTCAGTAATTATATTTTGGTCACCGTCTTGTACACTTGAAAAAATGAAAACATCACTGCCAAATCCACCAGTTATAGTGTCCGAGCCGGAAGAAGAATCTATGATATTGCTCCCAGAATTACCGAGGATTTCATTATCAAATTGGTTGCCAACTGCATTGACATCGTCCAGTCCGATAATTTCAATATTCTCTAAATCTGAGGCTAGAAAATTAAGATCAATGGTTGTTCTAACCGTGTCTATTCCACCAATGTCTATTATTTCATCGCCAATTTCCGAGATCACATAAATATCATCACCTAGGCCTCCTTCCATTAAATCGGCGCCTAGGCCACCTGAAATCAAATTTGCGGCCTCGTTTCCGATTATGTGATTATCCAAAGCATTGCCACCACCACTAATTGAGACGCTTCCGGTCAAAATAAGGTTTTCAATATTGGATGATAAAATTGTTGTTACACTTGCTTTGACGGTATCTACGCCAGCGCCAAAAGCTTCTGTTACGACATCTGATCGGGAGTCCACTATATAGGTATCGTTACCAAGACCACCCAGCATTTGGTCGCGCCCAAAAGAACCATCTAAAGTATCATCGCCTTCATCACCTATAAGAACATCATGCCCTGAATCTCCAAAAAGAGAATTGTTCCCCTTATTGCCGACAAGAATGTTATCAAAACTATTGCCGTTTATATTAATATCATTGTCTCCAAGAGCCTCGGCACTTTCGACATTCTGAGGGAGACTTATAGAAATGTTTGTGCGAATGGTATCAAATCCGCCTGCAGCAGAAGACAAAACTTCGTACACTAAATCGTTTATATCGTCCACGATATAAGTGTCGTCTCCCAGGCCGCCAAACATGAGATCAGCACCAGTGCCTCCGTCGATGTAATCGTCGCCATTACCACCTTTAATCGTATCGCCGCCGCTTCCACCGTAGACTTTATCTGCGCCACTACCTGCGTAAATCTCATCGCCTCCAGCATTGCCAAAAATGAGATCATTACCGCCAAGTGCAAAAACTTGATCAGCTCCAGTAGAGCCGTACAGCTCATTAGACAGCTCGTCACCCATTGCTAAGGTTTGGTTTCCGTTCACCAATAACTCAACAGCCCACTCCCCCTCCGCGCCAATAAGGTCTGTTGCGGACAAGCCTACCCGCCCAATGGGGCCATTCACGCTTTGATCAAAGAAAAATCTCAGACTTTCTAATTCGTCTACATTCAGAGTTTCGCCAACAATTACTATTTCGCCATTTATTTTGCGCAATTCACCAAACACTGGAAGATCAGTAACTAAAATCTGCGAAATTGTTTCCTCCGCGTCAGTTGGTATTGGTAGGCTCAAATCTTCTAATAGCGCCTCGCCATCGTATGAAAGTGTAATTTGTGAGTTCTCACCAAAAGTGGGTTTGTCATTTACTGCTGCGATATCAAACGAAATAGAAGTTGAAGATGCAACGTTTCTTGCATCAATCGCAGTATACTTTAATTGACCAGCGTTGCCTGAAAAATTCTGAGAAGTTTGATACGCAAGACCCGCCAATTGATCGGGGGTGATTGCATCACCAACATTTAATTTTACACCCGTGCCCAGAAGCATTTCTCCCTGAGCTGGTATTTCAGTGATCTGAATATTTATTTGGTCTAAGTCGGGGTCAGTTGGAATCGCAATGCCCAAGAGTAACAATCCATGATCTTCCTCGACAGAGATTGATCGTGGATTTTCAACGATAGGTGCTCGATTATCACCAATTTCAATAATGATTTCTTTAGATGCTTCTGCTCCAAAATCATCTTCCGCTTTTAACATGAAGCGATATCGCCCAACGGCACTTGCATCAGGCTCACCTTCAAGTGTGCCTGTTTGTTCATTGAAATGCAGCCAGTCTGGAAGTTCAGTCAGATCGCCATTTTCGTCAATTAAAGCAAGCGACATAGCTAAGTCTTTTGCGTCCTGATTTTCATCAGTAAAAATATCTTCAGGTAATTCCAGTTTTAAACTTTGTCCGTTGCCCACTGAAATTGGTTCATTCAATACTTGAATATTCACAACGGGAGCAGAGTTTATAGGATCATCCGGGAATAGGGATGTAACTAGGATTTCATATCCGTCAAGCGCAAGTTTTTCAATTCCATACAGCTGGTCAAGCCAGGCTTGGTCGCCTGAACCGCCTGAGACTAAAATGCATTCTGTGAGTTGATTGTAAGTAATTCTTGATTGAGCAGTTGCTAAGTCAAAATCATAAATTACGCAATCAGTACCAGAGCCGCCATAAACGATGTCCGATCCAATACCAGTCACGATTAAATCATCACCTTTTCCGGCACGAATTGTATTGTCGAACGCGTCAGCAATTAACTGATCATCCCCGTCTCCACCAAAAATTGCCTCTATTTGCGTCCAATCTGAAATTGTAAAATGCTCGCCACCTTCCCAATAACCATCGGAATTTTGGTGAGCTCCGACCGCCGCCTCCTTGGTATTTAAATCGACATAAAAATTCTTGGTCAGAGCGGCGCCATTGAGAATATCAAAGCCCGCATCGTCGCGAATTTCAGCTACGATCCCGGCACTTCTGTATTCATCGGTGATAACATACTGGTTATCGTCTGAAGAAACGGCACCATAAACGTTGAGTGACAGACCTCGCACCAAACCAACATGTTCAGCCCTTACATCAGCAACCCTCACAGTCCAGTCACCAAAACTGTCCTCACCCATGTACTGAACGCTGGAAAGGTCAAAAATAATGCGGCCAGGCGTGTCACTAAATTCACCATATAGGCCTAGAGGCCTAGTTTCAGTAACAGTAGGTCGATCGATGAGAGTAGATACGGTGCCGTCGGGTGATATTAGCTCAAGCTCAAGATCGCCTAATCTAGAGTGTGCTATATCTACTGAGAGGACGGCGTGCTCCATTTCGATATGAGAATCTATATTGAAGGTATATTCTAAAGACGCACCTTCATCTGGTATCCAATCTTCAATCCCAAGCTGACGAGCACTGTCTGAAACTTCGTTGCGCGCATTGCCATATTGTGTCCAGCTTTCCGCCAAACGCACTGCCGCTCTTGCATCTACGACACCAAAGCCCAGGTCGTCATTAAATCGCATACCTCCCAGGTTTACAGTTTGGCTTTGATTAACAGACCAAATTGTTTCCTCATCTGGGTGCCAGGCTGAGTAAGCTAAGATTTTTTGGATATCGCGGTAGCCCAGATCAGCGTTTGCTTCGAGCATGAGTGAAACAACGCCGGAAACGACCGGTGCAGCTGCAGAGGTGCCTGTGAAATTTGTGTAATCGCCGCTCTTATTATACCCTAGCTCACCTAAACGATCGGTCGTTAGCAAGTCTACTCCATATGCCCCCACTAGTATGGCAGACCCCGGAGTGGAAAAGCTTGCAACGGTGCCATCAATTTCGGTTGCTGCAACTGTTATTGTTTCTCGGGTATTTTGAAAGTTGTGATAATTCACATTATCGCCCGCAGCACGAGAGTTGCCGGCGCTAAAAATGAATACCGTTCCATCTCCGTCGCGACCATTATCAACTGCGTAGCGAATTGCCTGATATCCCATCATCCAATCTGCACGATTGAAGTCATCGG
>CAJQMS010000006.1 GCA_905479505.1 uncultured Burkholderiales Genera incertae sedis bacterium
ACTGTTGAATTCATTATGGATGAAGATTTTCAGTTTTATTTCATGGAGATGAATACGAGGTTGCAGGTAGAGCATCCCGTGACTGAAATGATTACTGGACAAGATCTTGTGGAATGGCAATTACGCGTGGCTTTTGGCGAGCCGCTACCGCAAATGCAATCTGACATAAAGTTAGAGGGTCACGCTTTTGAAGCTAGGGTATATGCTGAAAATCCTGCACATGATTTTTTACCGGTGTCGGGACGCATTGAATTTTTAAATGAGGTAAATGATGCTGCTCTATCCGATGTTCGAGTTGACTCGGGTGTGCGGGTGGGCGATGAGGTTGGTGTGTATTACGACCCCATGATTTCGAAAATTATATGCTGGGGCCCCGATAGGAGGACCGCATTGAAGAAAATGGAATTAGCGCTAGTAGGCTATCAATTAGCGGGATTTCAGACCAATATAAGTTTTTTAAAAGAACTGATTACTGTTCCCGATTTTACTGAGGCAGAGGAGCATCCGGATAAATTAAACACTGGTTTAATTGGTCGCTATATCGATCGCAAGGCTAAAAATAATTCACCATCAATGCAAACTATTGCTTTGTTTCTGGCTCACGAACTAAGAAAAATTTTAGATACTGTCTTTGACGGAGGTGCGTCGGTGTCGGACCCTCATTCGCCGTGGCAGCGCGTTGAAGGATGGAGGCTAAATCAAGATGCAAGCCGGAGTTTTTCGTTAGTTTGTGACGATCAATCACTTCAGGTTACTTTAAGGTTTGCTGACAACAAAATGCAATTTGTCATAGATGAAAAAGAGTATGAGATTGAAAATTATAGTTTTTCGGACGCTAACATTCGTTTGACGGTCTCTGGACAGGTCGTCCAAGGTTCGGTTTATCAGGGAACGATTGATGTCAACGTGTTTTGGAATGGTCAAACGAGTGCATTATCTCGGGCTAAATTTGATATGGATTTCGAGGAAGAGTCTGGCAAAGCACTGATCGCTCCGCTGCCGGGACATGTGAGACAGATGTTGGTAAATGTCGGAGATTCAGTTGAGAAAGATCAAGCGTTAGTGATCGTGGAAGCGATGAAGATGGAGCATACGATTCTTTCACCTAAGTGTGGTGTAGTTTCCGAGATATTTTATTCTGAGGGCGATCAAGTGCTTGAAGGGGTAGAGCTTTTATCGCTGGAGGAGAATTCGTGACTATTCCGAGTCAGGTTAAGCTTGTGGAGGTTGGGCCACGAGACGGACTTCAAAACGAAAAGGTACAAGTTCCAACATCAACTAAAGTCGAGTTAATCAATAAGCTAGCGGATGCGGGGCTGACTGTGATTGAGGCAGGTAGTTTTGTCTCTCCTAAGTGGGTACCGCAAATGTCCGACACCAGGGAGGTATACCTTCAGGCGGCCCAGCGTCCTGGTGTCAGCTACCCAGTTTTAGTGCCTAATCTCAAAGGGTTAGAGGCTGCACTCGAGGCCGGAGTGAAAGAGGTGGCTGGTTTTGCTGCTGCCAGTGAGACTTTTTCTGTTAAGAATACTAATTGCAATATTAAGGAGTCCCTAGATAGACAAAAAATTGTATGTGATCAGGCAATAAAATCAGGTTTGCGAGTTCGGGGTTATATATCGGTTGTGTTGGGGTGTCCTTATGAAGGCGAGATAAATCCAATTGTCGTTTCGGATGTAGCCCGACAACTTTATGAAATGGGGTGCTATGAAATTTCACTCGGTGATACTGTAGGAGTCGGAACACCCCAGAAAACCAAAGAACTTTTTGACTACGTCGCAAGGTCGGTGCCAGTTGACAAGCTCGGCGGTCATTTTCATGACACTTATGGTCAGGCAACAGCTAATATATATGCAGCTTTGCAACTTGGAGTGTCTATTTTTGACAGCTCTGTTGCTGGACTCGGTGGATGTCCCTACTCCCCTGGCGCCACAGGTAATGTGTCAACAGAGGACGTGCTTTACATGCTCGATGGCATAGGAATTGAAACAGGGGTAGATATGGAGAAGTTACTAGTCGCAGCTGAGTATATTTGTGAACATCTTAAGCGCCCAACTTTTTCTAGGGCGGGGCGAGCCCTTATATCCAAGCAAGAACGAACCTCGTAGATATCATGACGGATCAACGCTCGCCAAGCAATATTGAATCACCATGTGTGGAGATTTGCCAGCTTGATCCAAGTCAGGGTTTGTGTGTTGGATGTTTTAGAACCATGGGTGAGATAAGTGCATGGGCTACGATGTCGAATAAGGAGAAATCAGACACGCTAAGGTCAGCCAAGGAGCGACAATTCTTAATACTGCCTGACGACGACTAGGGGGCTATGAAGTCTTTTAGAGATGAGATATCTGCAGCACGTATTTTGTTTTTTATTACTTGAAATAGTCCTCGAACCTCGAAAGCAGTTAAGCATAAAGTCCCTCTCACAAAGGCTTGATATTCGACTTTAAATGTTTTTCTCCCCCAATCAGAGAGTTGCATTTCGACTTCTAAAATATCACCATCTCTAACCACGTGATGAAACTGAGCGCCACAATCGATGAGCCCTAAAGCGAGCCCATCGAAACGCTTAGCTACAGCGTCGTGACTGCCCCATTGTCTTAACCAATCGTGAAACGTTCTATCAATGAATCGATAAAAGTTCGGATAGAATACTATGCCCGCGGGATCGCAATCACCAAAGGTAATTATAATTTCGCATTTATGTTTTGGTTTGTTCATCAATATTTTGTAGAAGGTTAGAAACCAAAAACGTTTTTTTGAGAGATAACTGAAGGCTTCATTTTAATTTGTGTGATTTGCTTTCTGACGTAACATTTTAATTGAATAGGAAAAACTTTGACTTCATCAATTCCCGAATCGGTTCCCCGTGATCAATTACATACCAGGAGCGTAGAAGTTCGTGGTTTCAGGCGCCATGATGGCGATTACGATATTGAAGGTACGATTATCGATGTTAAAAATAACGTCTTTGAAACTATGGATCGCGGCCTGATAAACCCGGGTGAGCCTATACATGAGATGTGGATACGATTAACTGTTGATGTTGATTTATGCGTCCTTGACGTCGAAGCACGCAGTATTTGGGGGCCTTACAGCATCTGTGGAGATATTGCTTCGAACTTTAAGAGATTAATCGGGTTATCTATTGCGAAAGGATGGCGAAAAAATGTTGCTAAAGTATTAGGGGGTATCCACGGTTGCACGCATATGGTTGAGCTTCTTGGGCCCATTGCAACGACCGCTTTTCAGACGACGTATCACGACCGATTAGAGCGAGACAAAAAATTTGAAAAAGAAGAACAGCGACCCGCTTTACTCGATTCGTGTCACGCTTACGCATCGGATAGCGGCGTGGTGAAAAAAAGATATCCTAAATTCTATATGGGCACAGACAATTAGCAGGCATTAAACAGAATGGCATTTCTCCAGAATTCTGGAATTTAATGCCTATTCGCTGGAAATCCAGTATTCGACAGTGTAAGGATGTGCTGCCATCCAAACACGTGCTGCGACATAATGTGGCCAGTTATTTTCTTCTGCCATTTGTTCCAGTTCTGCGATCCATTTGGTTGATAGTTCCATCTTGGTAACGATTTCGAAGATGTGTGAAGCAATTCTTTTTTCTGTTTTGCTGTTGCTGACTAACCAAGCCGTATCTTTTTGTGCGAAGGACTTTTTGGGGTCTTTAAGCTTTCTAAACTTCTTGGATAAATTTAATAAATGGGGTTTAGTCATTGGCGTAACAAACCAGATTTTTTTCTCCAGTTGGTTGTCAATATTTTCATCCCATGCGTCGGAGGCAACAATCTGAAGGCCGTAGCCAGACGATTCTAAAT
>CAJQMS010000007.1 GCA_905479505.1 uncultured Burkholderiales Genera incertae sedis bacterium
AAGGGAATATCCGTGATTTCAAAGCTTGCAATTTTATACAACGGCACTTCCAAATTCTCTAGAAAGTCCACCGCCGTCTTATCAAAAGGTGATGAAAAACAAACAAGACCTTCTTCCTTAGCGCATTCAAAAAGTTCTTCATGCCATTCCCAAGGAGTATGTGCCTCCTTATATAAATCATAAAGTGTTCGTCCATCCCAGTTTGTTCCTCCTCTTACAATGAAATCTTCCTTTGTGCTTTCTATGGTTATAGTATCAGCAGTATAGGTTTGAAACTTTATTGCATCCGCTCCACACCTTTTAGCAGCACGAATAGTCTCTTTAGCCACCTCTATGCTTGAACCATGGTTAGCAGACAACTCTGCTATTATAAACACCTTATCTTGACCTATATTTAATTCCTTGAAACTCATATTTTTACTATGGAATTGTTAGAAACATCTTTATTAATGACTACCCCATTATTGATAGTTGCGTTTTCGCCAATATTTATGTCAAAATAAATTGTAGAATTCATACCAATGAGCGTTGAACTTCCAACACTTACTCGACCCGCAAGAACAGATCCAGGAGCTGTATGCACATTATTTTCTAACCTACACTCATGACTTATGATTGACCCAGTATTAATAAAATTATAATCTCCCATCTCCACGCCTGAGCCAACTACTGCTCCAGCCAATACAATATTTCCTGAACCCATTTCGACAGAACCTTCTATCATCGCTTGACAATGAATTATATTCGGAAACGACCAGCCAGCTGTAGACAATACATGATACATTTGTAGACGATTCTTACGTTGCGAAATTGTTCCAAATGCCAAAACAATATTTCGATAGCCTTTTTCGAACAAGTCTTCAAGTAAATTAGTTCCCCCTAATATTTTGATCCCACTAAGTCTTTCATACTCCAACTTGGAATCATCTAGCAAATATTTAACATTAAATGTACCCTGACTTTTTAGAGCGTCTAGTATCATTTTCGCTCCTCCTCTTGCTCCAACAATAATAATATCATTAGGCTTAGCCTCGTCAATCTCAACAGGGGACAAGTTCTGGCTTATATATTTTCGAACGTCAGATTCTTTTATCAAACTTAGCTTTGAAAAGACTTCTAAGTCGATTTGGTTTTTCTCAATTAGAATTGACGCTTTTTTTGAAACATTTTTTGGCCTTACAGATGGACCTCGCCACCCAGGGCAAGCTTATCGAGTAATGAATGCCGCGCGGTCGGTATTTGCAGCACTCGCACGTAATAAAACGCCGACCGTGTGGGGTCAAAATCCGGATCGCTCCAGGCCGCAGTCAAACGCCCTGCCCCCACGCTATTATCGACCAGCCCAGTCGATAGGTCGACGGTGTTAGGGATCGGTAGCAATGTGCCATCGGGTTGCCAACGGTCGTCTCCAACCCAAGCGACATTATAAATCTGCTCTTCGGTACTGCCGTCACTGCGTATCCAGCCCTTAATCACCTGTACCCGATCAAGTGAGCCAGATGCCGGGTCGGCCATGGCCTCAATCAGCAGCGTTGGCGTGGCACCCGCGGCTGCGGACATGAGTTCACCTCCCATGGGTACGGCCTGTGTCATAACGTTGGCCGGGAAGTCGGCATCTTCCAAGGAGTCGCGAGTGAGATCCCAACCGCCATAAACTCTGACACCAATACGGGGACCGGTAGTTGCGTAAACCTCTCGCCGGCGCATAGCGGCAACAATGCTTTCACGGGTGTTGTCTTCGGCCCATACTGCTGCGAGGCCCGAAGCCGACATAGCCCACCCAAAGGGTCGTTGTGGCTCGTCACCCCAGCCCGAACTCTTCTTGCTGGGAATTGAGTCCGTCACAAACTTACCCTGAAAGTTAGCCTCCTCGGCACTCGGCAGGGCCGTATGACCGTCGGTCGAACCAATTACACCAAACTGATAGGGGTTGATTCCTAGGTTAGATTCCAGGGTAAGACCTCGACGCAAGGCTGATCGCACATAGTCCCCTGCTTGAGGTTTATATGGGGTCCATCGACTTTGAATGTAAAAGGGGTAAGTTTCAAAGTCTGCGAATTCATCATCGGGAGAAAGCGCTGAGTGCGTTTCCGAGTCGCCCTTTATTTGAGTAATTTCAACAATGGGTTCCCAGTAGCGTCGAAGCTCGGCATAGCGAATGTCCATTTCATCACCGCGCAGTGAAGTCATGTCAAACATAATGCCCTTTGAAATATTTGAGTTATGGGGGATGGCCAGAAAAGTGCCTCCGGTCGACGCTGCCGTCGTTTCTAACCACTGCCAGAGATCCTCGGGAAAAGAACTATTGTCGAGTCCGTAAGGCACGAAGGTTTGAGCAGTTTTCGCATCGATATCGCCAATCACAATACGGTGTAAATTAGCACCGCCTGGAATGGCACTGTATTCCCAGCCTATCAGTGCGGTGAAGTCACCCGGCGCATTGTGTGCATCAGCCGCGTCAGTAATTGTCTTCCAAGCATCGGCTTCAACCGCGGGCAAATCAGGAATCCACCCCACATCAGCATCCCAGTCCCGTGCCGCGGCAGCAAAGTCATCGGTAGGCTCGGGCAGCACACCGAGAAATAAATTGCGCGCGGTTTGTTGGTCCACAGCGTCCCGGAGTATCGACGTTGCAACCCAGGCCTTTAACTTTTCCACAAGCGAGAGGTCGTCTCGCATCACGCCATCATAATAAACACTGCGAATAACACCCATGAGTTCGGCGTGGTCAGAGACGACCAAAAAATCAAGAGGG
>CAJQMS010000008.1 GCA_905479505.1 uncultured Burkholderiales Genera incertae sedis bacterium
TGCCCCCGGCTCTGGCCCAGTCAACGACTTTGCCCCCGGCTTTGGCCCCGGCGGTGGATTCAATGACTTTGGCCCCGGCGGTGGATTCAAGGACTTTGGTTTTGGCGGCGGATTCAGTGATCCTGGTTTTGGTGGCGGATTCAGTGATCCTGGTTTTGGTGGCGGATTCAGTGATCCTGGTTTCGGTGGCGGATTCAGTGATCCTGGTTTCGGCGGCGGATTCAATGACTTTGGTTTCGGTTTTTTCGATCCCAATGTAGGATTTTTCGATCCGTTCTTAGGTTTTCAGGACGTTATTCAGGATGATCAAATTAAAAAAATCGAGGAGGGCGAAGAGTTTTTAAACCTGAACGCAGGAACATTGGGCACGACTCTTCAGCGATCTACGATACATGAGGGTTTACCTTCACAGCTTGTGGCTGTTCCTACGGGGCTAATACAAGGACCGACAACAATTACCTTGATATCTGGTTTTGATTCTGATCTATTCATTATTGACTCGGCTACCGGCGAAATCACATTCGCGAGTATCACGCCTGCTAATGCCTTTAACTTTGAAAAACCTCAGGATAACAACAGTGATAATATTTATAGTATTACGCTTTCGATCACTGACGGTGTTACTTCAACTGTTTCGTCGGCCAGTTTTCAGATTGAAGATTTGCCTGTGTTGAAGGCCAGTGATTTCCAGGATAATTTCCAAAACATCGATCCAGTATTCCAGTCGTTTGGGGGGCAGGAAGCATTTCTTAACGCGATGACTGATGGTACTTTGACGTGGGATCCCGATTTTTCTGGAGGCGCACTAACGTTTAGTGGGGGCAGTTCTGCTCCGACCATTAGCCTTACTGATGTTGTGTTGTTGTATAAAACTTTGGGTCACACCGTATCTTTAGATATGGCGGGTACATTTAGTGGTGTCGATATCGGTAGCAATGTATTCACATCCGGTACGATTGCGGTGGATATAAATGATCGGTCTGTCTCTCAGTTCACAAACGCAGGCTCATTTAATTTTTCTAGTGTTGCTAGCGCATCTGCCTTGACGATTGTTAGTGGAGAAACGCTCAGTTTAACCGCAACCCAATCGGCTAGTGGCCGGGATATGGCGGGAGCTTCTAGTATTTCTGCAACAGATATTACGACAACCGTGACTAATTTTACTGCAGGAGCTCAGATCGGGGTCGGAACTGGAGCTCCTTTAGCTGCCTCTGCGCTTATTCAGATAACCGATGTGAATGGCGCCAATGGTGGCGGAAGCGTTGGGTTAGGCGTGCCAGCTATTACGGATCAACAATCCGGTATAGCGGATAATTAATACCTTACATTGAGTTGGTTAAACATTTGGATAGCGTATTAGGTTCAACTGGCGGAGGACTCGTAGGGGCTTTCGTTTCGACTGATAGGCAGCCAACAATTGTAAGTTGATAAGTTGAGATACGCTTGACGTTTAAGTGGACTTGTTTTCTTGAGGATTAAAATTTTCAAGAAGAAATACTTTCATGTGTTCTCGAAACGGTTTGCCACCCATCCAAGCAAAAACTGCGACGAGCAGACAAAAACCGGAGAACTGAAGTTCAAACAAAGCTCGAGAATCCGAGAAGAGGGCGCCTAGGGATTTGCTTTGCAAATAGATGCTTATGAGGCTCAGTATTGAGCTTCCAATGAAACCAGCGAACAAACCAATAGCGAGTAAATTAAATCGGAAGTACCCAGTTAATTCAGTCTCTTGCCCTCTTCTACAGACCCGTCCTACGAAGACGGGGACGAATCCACTCAATATGGGGGGAGCGTTTTTACGACTTAACTTAATTTTGTCTGGTTCGATCAGTTCGGTTTTTATGTCCACGAACCTTTTCGCAGAGTTTTTGACCTTCTGATGAATGTTTTCTATTGAAGCCTGTGATCGCAGTATGAGTCGTTGGAACATGATGAGTTTAATTATGCACTTTTTAATTTAAGCGACTTGACTAAAAAGATCGCTGCTAGGGGCAGAGATATAGCGATACAGGCTACCGTGATGAATAAAGGGCCTAATTCATCGTAGTTCGCTGCGGTAATAATATTACCCGTCTCTCGGTCCTTGACTTCCCGAGCGACGGTGTACAGTTGGTTCAAGTACTTGGTTCCAAGTTGTGCCGCAGAGAGTGCCAGGTTAGAAAACGAGGCCATGACGGCAAAAAATGTGGCTTTTAAATTTTGCGGTGCTGAGTTAGCAATCCAAGCTAGCATCGGTACCATAGCGATCTGTCCGAGTGGCGACTCCATGGCGGTGTCAATCACTGCGATAAATCGTTGATCAACAATCCCATCAGTCATTTGCGCCGTCCAGTAGTGGAAACCATAGAACATAGCAATATCGGGAATCATCAATAGCGTGCCCACGATCGTTAGTGCTCCAATCACATAGGCGATAGATTTTTCAGCCATGAATTTTCTAAAAATGATCATACCGAACAAAGCAAGGAACGACGCGATCACTGATAATTTGGCGATGAAGGACTGGTCGAATTCAAGCACGTCAATCATCCACCAGGTCGTACCAGCGCCCGTTGTCGGAACGGCTCGATAGGCAAAGATGATCACGGCCGTTCCAATTAATACCTGACGCGCTTTGGGATCCAGTTCTTTGATGAGTTTTGACATTAAAAATAAGATGATGGCTGATGAAACAACGAAGACGATTTCTTGAGCCCCTGATACGTCCGCTAAACCAATGCTAATAGATAGTAAGGCGAATGCCAGACCTCCTCCTAAGATCCACCAGTTAACACTGGGCCTTTCGCTTTGAACACGTGTCATGGTGACGGCTTCGTCTTCCGTATGACCTGATCGAACGAGACCCCGAATTGTTTTTCGTTGGATAAATGATCCAGCCAACACCCCAAGGATCGAAGATACGGGGATTAGTAGCCCAATTTGGTAAACTGAGAGGTAGGCGAGTGATTTTTCCGCCTCTGGCAACTCGGCGACACCACTCATGAGTGTGACGTTGAGAAGTGCGACAAGAATGCCACCGACAATAATGGCGAGTCGTCCGAGTAATTGCATGGTGGTGTGCATGGAGCGAATGACGCTCGGCTCAAGCGGTGAGCCATTTCGATTAACGCTCGGGACGGCTTCTACCGTCATAGCGTCAGCGACCACATCTTGCAAAACGTAACCAATCGGA
Source organism: uncultured Burkholderiales Genera incertae sedis bacterium (assembly GCA_905479505.1). Lineage (GTDB taxonomy): Bacteria > Pseudomonadota > Gammaproteobacteria > Burkholderiales > Eutrophovitaceae > Eutrophovita. The sequence goes on from CAJQMS010000008.1 coordinate 3,173, forward strand.
GCCAGCAGTGAGGATGTGATGAACCATGCCTCCGCTGACGCGATTGCCACCATGGCATCGGTATGACCCAAAAGAAGAATCATGATGCTGAGACTGGCTGCAATCATTAGAGCGCCGAGATAGACGAAGCCGCTTTTTATCTTCCACAGTAAATCGACCAGATGGCCGATGGGCATCTTGAGTGCCCACGGTAACATGGCCCAGAAGGCAAGACCTGCTAGGAATTCCGCCGTGAGACCTAACTGTTCCTTCACGTAAAATGATCCAACAATCTGGGTTAGAGGCGAGATGCCGGCTGCGACGTACACCATCAATGGGGGAAGGAAGCTGAGTCGAAATTCTCGCGCAAGCCCCATAATGTTTTGGTTAAACCAGTCACGAATTTTGAGTATCATTTGTTGTCCCCACCCATTGTTAATTGGTCATTGGCGTGTTGATAGCACTTAATTATAGTCACACGATTTGGACTCCGACAGAGCCTAGCTCTGGGATGGAAAACGTCAATTGATCTCCAGCCTGAACAAATTGTGTCGTAATCATCGTGCCCGTCATAACCGTCATCCCGGCCTGTATTTTTTGTCCTTGATTAAGCACGTTATTTGCGAGCCAAGCAAGCGCATTGAATGGGTGTCCAAGAACATCACTACCGAACCCCGAGCCCTCGAGTTTATTGTTAATGTGAACGCGCCCTTCTAATTTCGATAAATCTAAGTCTTTCCAATTTGTTGTCATAGCGCCGTGCACAAGTCCCGCATTCCAAGCGTTGTCTGCAATGAGCGTGAGTACCTGCTGACTAATGCAGTCATAGTTTGCATTTCTGTCATCGACAATTTCGAGTGCGGGCGACACCGTATCGACGGCTTGAGAAATATCCTTCGCGGTGTAGGGGCGCTTCATAGGAGGAAGATCCGTTTTCAAAACGGCAGCTATTTCACATTCAATACAGAGGCGACCATAGTCCTGCTCGGTCAACGAAGCCCCGTCTTGATAGATTAACTTTTCATGCAACGGACCGCTAAAAGGCGATGGAAAGTTTAGGAGGTTTTGCATCACTTGCGACGTAAGGGCCACTTTATAGCCAACAATAGGACCCAACTCGGGCTGTCTGACTCGAAAAAATTCAGACTGAATGGCATAGGCTTCACGTTCATCGATTGGAGCAACGTCGGCTGGCAGGTCTGAGAAAGGTTTATTTTCTCGATGTTGGCTGGTTAATAGCTCAGCTGCCCGTATGGCACGAGAGGGTCGGTTTTTCATGAACGCGGTCCATTATCGTGAGTGTTGTAAAGCCCGTATTGAGTGTTGTGAAGCCCGTATTATTAATAGGGATTTAATAGTGTAACATTCGTTCTTTAGGTTCCGTATGTCTGCACTACTGGATGCGGTGTTTTTGTGACCTCTTAAATTGAGGTTTGGTTAATAGTCGTTAAGTTGATTTATGTTTTTTGTTTTGCTTAATCGTGGTTTAGTACTTGTGACCAGTGCCGTGTTTGCGGCGGCGATGATTCCGTCAGCATTTTCCCAAACGCAGGGTGAGCCGGTCATAATGCAATTACAGGATGAATACGTCTACGGGCGTCATCGTGGCCCGAAACTCGGATATATCGAGCCTGAGGTCTTTGAGCCGCTGTCTGACCCCCTATACCGCGCTGGATATAAAAATTATAGGCCGGTCGGCGTGACTGGCGAACAAATGAAAATGAATGCGATGGATAGAACGAAGGATTTAGGTTCTATTCTTGCGTGTGCCGATGGTTGGTTCTGGCCCTTCTCGAGAACTGCAAGGGATAACGAGCCGGCGGGTATAGAGGTCGAGATATTAAATTCGATTGCTAAAAAGCATGACCTCAACATCGATATGATGTGGGTCAACATGAGTACTAGGTTTGGATATGGTGCCCCGGGTGGCGCTTTTGACCTGTCAATTAATAGAGGGCTTTGTGATATTGTTTTAGGGCTCACTGTCACCGGTTCAGATGATCATCAACTCGATCCGAGTCAAGTGATCTATACGAAACCATTCATGAGCACGGGTTTTGTTCTAGTAACCCAGGGAGCTGCTAAGGGATTGACCAGTCTCGATGATGTTAAAAAGCTCGATGTCAAAATTGGACTACCTGCTTATTCCCCGATGAGTGATTACGCGGATGAGCATCAGATTCCACATGAAACGTTTTTCCAAAACTTTAGAGTGATCGACGCCATGGTCGAGGGTAAGGTCGATGCGGCTATGATTTGGTCGGGGGCGATATCACAGGCCAAAATGAATCGTCCCGAGGGGGAATTCCAAATGGTAGAAGGATATGTCCCGATACCAGAGATGCGTTGGGATAGCGCTTGGGTACTTAAGAAAACAGAAACAGAGTTTAAGAAATTCATAGACGAGGCGTTTGAAGAAATGCTTGAGTCGGGTGAAATAAAACGGATTGTTGAACGTTATGGAATGCCGTTTTATCCGCCCACCCAGTAGTTTTTAATTTAATAATAAATATTTAATTTTGAGATTGATGAGGGGAAAAACTGATGGATTTTGAAACAATTATGCATTTCAGCAAAATGTCCGGAGGTTTGCTGCCAACCATGGCACTTCTACTTCTAATCACGATTGCTGTAATCGTAGAGCGGCTATATTTTTACCACCGTGTGGTTAAGAGTGGAGCGACACTGGAGCACGATTTGAATGTTGTCGAACACCAAAATTCCGTACAGCTCAAAGAGCTTGAATCTCACTATGAGACAACACTCCAGGTCTCGCTCATTAAAGCAGCAACGGCTGCAAAGCAACAAGATGTCAGTGCTATGGATAGACAGATAGAAGAGTCTATTATGTGGCAGCTCCCCAAGCTGGATCGTGGCATATGGGTATTGGATACTTCTGTGACACTTGCTCCACTCATGGGGCTACTCGGAACCATTATCGGTATGGTGCACGCATTCGATATTCTGGGTGCCGCTGAAAATACCGGCAACTCGACGAAAATGGTGACAGGTGGCATTGCGGAAGCGCTTGTCGCAACTGGTGCTGGTTTGCTCATAGCGATAGTTGCCGTGCTTTTCCTAAATCATTTTAATAAGCGTATGCGCGTCGCGATGCACCAGATGGATTTGATTAAGACCATGTTGATTAATCGATTCCACGGCAATTCTTAGACATCGAATTTTTTTAATTTTCTTAATTCACGCAAAAATAATTAAACATGTTTAGAAGAAATCGAAATAGCTATTTCGAGGCCAATCGCCCGAGAGTAGAAGTTATCCCAATGATTGATATCATGATGTTCCTACTCGTGTTTTTTGTCGTGTTGTCGGTCAACATGATCGCGGGTACGGGAGTCGAGATGAATATTCCCGGATCAAAAACAATCAAGGACATTGAAGAAGCAACTATTACTGTCGGTGTAAAAAAAGATAATCAATTCATCGTGGACGGCGAAACCATTTCCGGTGATGTGTTAACAACCAAGTTGCTTAGCTTGAAAGAAAATAGGAAAGTTGCGGTAATTATTGCAGGCGACAAGGACGTCCAGTTAGAGACGCTTATTAACGTCATGGACAGTATACGTGGAGCGGGAATCAATTCGGTCGGAATCGCTGCCATAGCAACTGAACAGTAAAAATTCCATAGACATTTAATATGCCCGCTAAATACCGACCAGTAAAAGCACTCTGGCCCGACCTTCATTTGAAGGATAAACGGCTTTTGCCCTTGTGGGCAGCTATCGTGATTGCGTTATCAATCGAAGTCGCCCCATTCGTCGGAAAATATTTGTATGGATTGTGGGATCCTCAGGCATTCTTAGAAGAGGATCTGGAAGAGCTTCCAGACATCAAAATGACCGTGCGTCTTGACGAGCGTCCACCACCTGATATGCCGCAGCAACGGCCACCTGAGCCGGAGCCTGAGGAGGAGGTGCCTGACCCCGACTTAGAGGAGATCAAAAATACGATACCTCTCATCGAGCCTCGCCGCTTACCGAATGAAGTGGAGGCCACGATTGCCTTGGTGCAGCCAAAGGTGGAAGAGGATGAGGAGCCGCCTTTACCGTCAGTTTTTCAAGATGCAAAGCCCGTGCGTAAAAAGCCGTTTCCTAAGTATCCCCGGGAAGCTGAGGACAATATGATTGAGGGCGATATCACGGTGCTGATAACCGTCAGTGTGGACGGGCGGGTGATGGACGTACAAGTTGTGTCGGCTAACCCTGCAGGCATATTCGATCAGGAAGTTCTTGGCAAGGTGCGGCAATGGAAATTTAAAAAAGACGGCACCCAATATGAGGTGGAGCAAAAATTCATATTCAAGATTGATCCTTGGGCTAAGTCTTAATTTCTGAAAAAATAGGCTCGACGTCATAAAAAAAGCCCGATTAAATCGGGCTTTTTTTGATAGTGAACAAATACCTTTTATCCGTAGACCGCCTGCGGTAACCAAGTGATGATCGAGGGGAAGACAACGCATAAGAAAACCGCTAATGCTTGTATGCCTAAGAAGATCAGAGCCGATCTAAAGATGGTTGCCATGCTAATCTCGGGTGGACACACACCCCTTAAGTAGAAAAGTGCGTAACCGAAAGGTGGTGTCAAGAAGGACATTTGCATATTCACTAAGTAGATGACTCCAAACCAGAGAACGACAACACTACTATCCACACCAGGCAACCCGAATAATCCGTCAAAACTTAAGGATTGAATAATCGGTATGAAAATAGGGACGGTCAGCAGTAGGATCCCCACCCAGTCAAGGAACATACCGAGAAAGACCAGGATAAACATCATGAGTAAAAGAATCCCGTAGGGGCTTAATCCAGTTCCGAGAATTGTTTCTGTGATGAAGTCTTGTCCACCTTCCAGTATAAAGAAACCGACAAATATGGACGCGCCAAAAATAATCCAAAGGACCATCGCCGATGCTCGAGCCGTTGTCACAGACGCATCTCTCAGTGCTTGCATAGAGAAGCGCTTATGGATAACCGCTACGATAATTGCTCCGAATGACCCTATGCCAGCCGCTTCAACGGGTGTTGCGATACCGCCAAATAGAAGTCCCAGAACTAAGAACACCAAAAAGATCGGTGCTATTAGGTTTCTGAATAATCTGAGTTTTTGGGCAAAAGAAACGCGTTCTTCAGCCGGCAGTGCAGGACCAAGTTTTGGATTTAATAACGTTCTAAATAAAACGTATGCAATGTACATACCAGAGAGCATTAAACCTGGAACGAGCGAGCCTAAATAAAGTTGTCCAACCGACTGTTGAGCGATGACGGCGTATAGAATTGCTAGAATTGATGGCGGAATCAAAATCCCTAATGTCCCGCCAGCCATGATCGATCCAAGGGCTATTTTGTGATCATAATTACGTTTCAACATAGCAGGTAGAGCGATGATGCCCATCGTGACCACAGCAGCCCCAATGACGCCAACCATAGCAGCTAGAATTGTCGATGCCAAAATAGTCGCTGCGGCTAATCCACCGTTCAGTCCCCCCATCCATTTATAGACGACGTCAAACATTTCTTCAATGAGGCCTGCTTTTTCGAGCATAGAGGCCATAAAGATGAACAAAGGAATCGCAGCTAGGTCCGCGTTGGACATTAGCGGATAAATCCGTGTCGGAATAATATTCACCATGGTCTGGCCGCCAACCAGGTAGATGAAAACAACTCCTAATCCACCGACTACGAATGCCATCGGAAGACCAGCCATCAATAATAAGGCTAATGATCCAAACATAAGCAAGGTAAGTTGCTCTATTTCTGTCTCCATCAGGCTTTCGGCAAACGAGAAAAGGAACCGCTCTTCTTCATACGGATCATAAAAAAGTATGTTGATTAGCTCAACGATACAAACGAATGAAAATCCGGCTGTCGCTAGGATTAAAGCCCATTTCAATAAAACGTTAGGACTTGTTTGATTAGGTGTGGTTGATGGAGTCATGCGGTACCTCCGGAAATTTTCCTGAATAATTGAATATCTTTTATGAGTTTGGAGAGACCAGCAAGCGTCAATAGTATTGCACCGAGTACCATCATGCCTTTGACGGGATAAATTTGTATCTGCCAAGTTTCCTCAGTGACTTCGGTCATATCAAGGGAGTCGAAGAAAAATCGCCAGCAACTGCCTGCAAGGGCGAGGGCGAATATGAAGAAGAAAATAGAGGTGAAAATATCAGTGGCTACTTGTCCGATTCTGGACATTTTGATGTACACCACGTCTACTCTGACGTGATCGCCATGCAATAAAGCAAATCCCCCAGCTAGAAGATATTGCATACCAAACAGTAGATAAGAGGATTGGTGTGCCCATATCGTTGGCGCGTCAAACACGTATCGTGAAATTACCTCGAAGAAATACACACATACAGCGTTAACCGTCCACAAAGAGACGAAGAGTCCCGAGGCATTCGAACTCCAGTCGAGCCATCTTGTAAGTTTGTTGCTTGAGTACTCGTCATTTTCCGGGCCTAGCTCATTAATTTTGGCGCCGTTGGAAAACCACATGAACACGAATGGCATGATGGCTAGCCATCCCCAATAGATCCAGTGCGGTAATACAAAATTGGTTGCTTGATCCATATTTTTCTCTCAGTTAGTTCTGATAAGAGAACGGCGGATAAGTAGTTATCCGCCGTAAGCTTATTTCAAAACAGTTAAAAATATTAGAGTTTAAGGCCTTTAACATCTTCCTCGGTGATGTAACCCATATAGGGGTTAAGCATAAAATCCTGTTGAAGCTTAAAAATACGTGCGGCATCTTTATCTTTTTTGGCCCATTCATACCATACTGGCACGGCTGCTTTTCTAAATTGGACCACTTCTTCTGCGGAGAGTCGCTGTACTTGAGTCCCTTTACTAAGAAACTTTGCCATTGCTGCGATATTGGCTTTTTGAACATTTACGTAATGATAGACCGAGTAAGTCTTCACTTGCTCTTCAACAAACGTTTGCATTTGCTTTGAAAGGCGCTTCCAAGCTCTCATGTTGACAGTTAGGTCCATGACGTCAACCGGTTGGTAGAGCGATGTCTGTCCTGGAGGGCCCGCACAGATGATGTAATCCGTAACTTCAGCAAACCCTAAATCATAATTGATAGCTGGTCCGACATAGTCAGCGGCATCAACAGTTCCTTTTTCTAGGGCGGGATAGATGTCCGAGCTAGGTAGGCTTGTGGTACTGACGCCAAACTTTTCAAAAACCTGTGCGACCATGCCGCCAGGTAATCTGATTTTCATACCCTTTAAATCCTTCAGGGTTTTAACTGATTTCTTAGAGTGAATAATGTTGCCATCGTGATGAATTGGACCGACGTAAAAAAGTCCTTTTTTTGCAAAAATCTCTCTAGTCATTTCCAGCATGTTGAGTCCATAGAACATTGTGTCCCATTGACTGGTTTGGTCTGGTCCGGCAGGATAAGACGTTAAGAATACGGACGCTGGAATTTTCCCTGACCAATAAATCGTGAACGGATTCATTGCCTGAAGCACGCCAGTTCGAACGGCATCAAATAATGCGCTGTTGTCGGCTGCTACTGACCTCGCTGGAAAGGGTTTAATCGCCAATTCTCCGCCAGACCTCTCTTTGAAGCTAGTTGCCCATTCTTCGAAGAGCTTGTATCCGGTCGTGCCCGCATCCCAACTTGTTTGTACTTTCCAAGTCGTCGTTTTTGCCGCCTGTGCGTTTCGAATGAAGGGCGCACCGATTAGTGCTGCGCCGAGTCCGGTCTTCAGTAGCCCTCTACGAGTATCACTATGTTTTTCATCGGCCGTTTCAGTTTTGCTTCCGGGTAGATTTTTTGCCATGTTCCAGTCCCTTATTTGTCTGATTAAACTTTATCTAATTGTGTGGGTTTTAATATCGCTGTTATAGCTAACGCCCTATGATGATAGATAAGCGGCGCGTATTCAAGCTCAAACTAATATTTTTAGTGTCAAATCTATTGAGTGTTCAAATTATTGTAAACTCAGGGGACTCAAAATTATACCTGTAACCCCATACTCGGCTTGCTCCGTTTCGTAATGGGTGATTCAGGTTGCAAATACACAGATGGATTAAGCAAAATTTATGGCCACAATATCTCAACGATCGAATCAATTAGGAACCGAAAACGCCTTTGTCGTTTTGGCGGAAGTGGGTGAGCTCCAGAGAAAAGGGAACGATATTTTATCTTTTTGTATCGGGATGCCGGATTTTCCGACGCCGCAAAATATCCAAAATGCTGGCGTTAATGCCATTCAATCTGGTAAGCATGGATATACACCGTCAGCTGGTATTCCAGAGTTGAGACAAGCCGCTTCCGAGTACCTTAACAAGTCCCGCGGCCTAGAGTACGATCCTGATGATGTGGTGGTAGCCGCCGGCGCAAAGCCATTTATAATGTATTCGATCCTTGCAACCACCGACTACGGCGAAGGGCACGAGGTTATTTATCCTAACCCTGGATTTCCAATCTACGAATCTCAGATTAAAGTGCATGGAGCTGTTCCAGTGCCATTACATCTAAGGGAATCTAGAGGGTTTAATTTTGATCCGGCTGAGTTGGAGTCGAAAATCAATGATAAGACGCGCCTGCTCATACTCAACTCACCACAAAATCCTACTGGTGGCATTGTTCCAAGACGTGAGCTGGAGATTATTGCTGAGATTCTTGAGCGACATCCAAATGTGTGGGTGTTTTCAGACGAGATATATTCTCAATTATGTTTCGAGGAGTCGTTCAGCTCTATCGCTAGCTTTCCGAGCATGACAGACCGAACGATTGTGGTCGATGGGTGTTCGAAAACTTGGGCGATGACCGGTTGGCGATTAGGGTTCGCGGCAAGCAAAGCGCTTGCTCCAGCGTTTACTAAGTGGGTTACGAATACTGAGTCATGCGCGTCTCACATCACCCAGTGGGCAGGAGTTGAAGCACTCACTGGAAATCAATCTGGGGCGCAGTTAATGCGTGCAAAGTTTCTTGAGCGCCGAGATTTGATTGTCGGCTTGTTAAACGAGGTGCCCGGTGTGACCTGTTTAAATCCTGGAGGAGCATTCTACGTTTGGCCTAATGTGACCGAGGCATGTCAAATGATCGGCGCGAAAGATTCTGAGGAATTTAGGAAACGATTGTTACTAGAAGCTGGGGTTGCAGTGTTAGCTGACATCCATTTTGGTCGTCGTGTGCCGGACGATGGGCAGCATGTGAGGTTTAGTTACGCCGCCTCTAATGAGGATATCGTTGAGGGAATTAATAGATTAAGCAAGTTTATTCTTAAAAACACTCGATGAAGGCTGAGGCCGAATTGTCAGTAGAAAGAATATGAGTTAGTCAGTAAATTTTTGAGCGTGTTCTCTGATGCTGTGGAACTCAATATCCGGCCAACGTTCCATGGTTAAATCCAAATTTGGTCTCGATGTAGCAAGGAAAGCCAAGCTTCCAGACGCGTCATGCGATAAATTTCCGGCCAGCTGTCTTTCAAATTCAGCTAGTTTCTTTTTGTCAGATGAAGTAATCCAACGAGCACCATAGAAGCTAAGCGAGCGTGTGCTCGCTTCTACGCCGTACTCGACTTTCAGCCGGTGGGAGACAACTTCAAATTGTAAAAGGCCGACGGCGCCTAAGATCATTTCATTGCCAAATACTGGCTTGAACACTTGAATGGCACCTTCCTCTCCAAGCTGTTGAAGCCCTTTTTGAAGTTGCTTACCCTTGAGCGGGTCCTTGAGTGTGACCCCTTGGAATAATTCTGGGGCAAAATAGGGGATACCTGTGAAGGAGAGAGATTCTCCAACAGTAAACGTATCGCCAATATCGATGCTACCGTGATTTAAGAGGCCAATAATATCTCCCGGCCAGGCATCCTCAACCGTTTCCCGTCTTTGAGAAAGGAAGCTGACCACTTGTCCGGCTCGTATCTCTTTCCCACTCCTTACGTGTAGTAGCTTCATGCCTCGTGAGAAACGACCAGAGCAAACGCGTAGGAACGCTATTCTGTCGCGGTGTTGTGGGTCCATGTTCGCTTGAATCTTGAACACAAATGCTGAAAATTTATTCTCGTCAGGTCCAACAGTCCGCTCTATCGCTGAGCGAGGTCTAGGCGCGGGTGCATCGTCAACTAACGCTTCTAACGCTTTTGCCACGCCGAAGTTATTCATTGCAGACCCAAAAAAAACCGGGGTGAGTTCGCCTTCAAGAAAATGTTCCCTATCGAATTCTCGACCATCTTCCTTTATCAGGCTGACCTCTTCTTTGGTATCGCTGACCTCAGCCGAAAATTGATCATCGACAAGTTCTTGGGGAAGTCCTTTGACAGCATTCACGTTTCTTTGATCCTGACTGGCTGCGTCATAAAGGAGAGTCTCATCTTTTGCGATGTCATAGATGCCAGCGAGCCGTTTACCCATACCTATTGGCCATGTAATAGGCGCACAGTGAATGTTCAGCACCGCCTCTATTTCATCAATGACTTCGAGAGGATGTCGACCTTCGCGATCCAGTTTATTCACAAAGGTGATGATGGGCGTGTTTCTCTGCCGACAAACTTCTAGGAGTTTTATTGTCTGCGCCTCTACGCCCTTGGTGCAATCAATTACCATTAACGCGGCATCAACGGCGGTCAGTACTCGATAAGTATCTTCTGAAAAATCTCTGTGACCTGGAGTGTCCAAAAGGTTGATCACGCAGTCACGGTATTCAAATTGCATGACCGAGCTTGCTACTGAAATCCCTCGTTCTTTCTCGATAGCCATCCAGTCGGAGGTTGCATATTTACTGGATTTCCGTGACTTGACCGTGCCGGCTGCTTGGATAGCTCCCCCGAAGAGTAATAATTTCTCCGTGAGAGTCGTTTTTCCCGCGTCAGGGTGAGAGATGATCGCAAAGGTTCGGCGTCTTTTTGCCTCGTTTGCAACGTCTTTATTGGTTTGTTCCACAATTATGGGTCGGTTAATTCATCAATTGAGCAGCCAAGCCCGCGCGCACATTCTACCGTCAAGGCTTGAATCTTGCCATGAAATGTTAAATAGATTGTTTATCTTTTCGAGGTATCGACCGGGAGACGCTCCGTTAATATGTCTTGAAAACGAGTTTCTATCGCCGGTTTTATTTTAGGATGCGTCAAGATATAGAACTCTTCTTTTTGAATCGCTTCAAGGACTCTGTTGGCGACGTCTTCGGCTGATATTTTCCCCGACTCAACCGCTTTTTTAAGATTGTCCTCCAGTTTGATTTCGTCCTCAGACTTGATACGTTCGTCTTTGAGGTCTTGCGGTCGGTTGCGTTCTGAATCAGCAATGCCCGTGGGAACATAGGCTGGGCATAAAACAGAGCAGCGAACGTTATCGCAAACGCTTGTTAAGTCGTGATGTAGGCACTCGGTCATGGTGACTACCGAATGTTTTGTTGTGCAGTACAA
>CAJQMS010000009.1 GCA_905479505.1 uncultured Burkholderiales Genera incertae sedis bacterium
AGGTTTTCCTCGATCTCTAATTCCACGGAATCTGCTAACTTGTCACCTTGCGCAGAAAAAAATTTAATCCCATTATCTTGATATGGATTATGCGACGCAGATACCACTACCCCAGCATTTAAATGCATGACGCGAGTTAATAATGCTACCCCAGGTGTCGGTAGCGGCCCCGCTAATAAAACATCCACTCCAGCTGCTGAGAAACCAGACTGAAGTGCCGACTCAAGCATATAACCTGACAATCGAGTGTCCTTACCGATCAGAACTTGAGGACGCCGACCTTTGTCTACATCCAAATTTTTTGAAAACACTTTACCTGCCGCGCAGCCTAGTCTCAACATAAAATCTGGCGTTATCGGATCTTCTCCAACTCTACCTCTGATGCCGTCAGTACCGAAGTATTTTCTAATTCCTTTCACTGAATCTGCTCCAATAATTTTTCTTCGGAAAAAAACTGCCACGCTAGGAGGGCGTCTCTGGTTTCATTAACATCGTGCACACGAACGATGTCAGCCCCCCGGCTTACAGCAAATACTGAAGCGGCAATACTTGATCCAAGTCGGTCCGCCGCATTTTTTTTTCCGGTAATAGTCCCCAACATCGACTTACGCGACAACCCTACCAGTAACGAGCAACCGAGATCACCAAATTTTGCTAAGTTTCTCAGTAACAACAAGTTATGCTCTAAGGTTTTTCCAAAACCAAACCCCGGGTCAACTATTATCTGTGAGGCACACACCCCAAATTTTCCTAGGAATGTAACCCTTTGCTCTAAAAAATCAAAAACTTCTTGCACTACGTTATGGTAACTAGGATTAGTTTGCATTGTTCTAGGCAAACCTTTCATGTGCATCACGCAAATACCGACATTCGTTCTTTCAACAAGTCGCGCTACGGCTGGATCTTGGGCACCCGAGATATCATTGATTAAACAGGCACCGAAACCAATGGCTTCCTCCATTAACGTCAACTTTTGAGTATCAATCGAGACAGGGATGCCCAACCTGGCTAGTTGTTTTATGACGGGTAATACCCTGGAACGCTCTATATCTATGTCAACAGGTTTCGCACCAGGTCTGGTTGACTCGCCACCAACGTCAATGATGTCAGCGCCAGCTTCAAAAAGCATTTCGCCTCTCCCAACGGCGCTTCCTAAATCAAGATAATGACCGCCATCCGAAAAAGAGTCAGAGGTGACGTTGAGGACCCCCATAATCACTGGCTTGGAAGATCGGGGCCGAACGTTATCCCACGAGGTGTTAAACGACATCAAAAAAAGACGTCGTAACGTGAAGCTTACGATTTGGCAACATCGCCTCGAGAGCCGAAAGCCGGACGCCAACGCCCAAAGAAGCTACGCTTCCTCGGCTGGGCGATTTGTTGGCTCTGGCTTGACGGTGTCTGGGGGAGTTTTAGGATCCTCCGGCCTCTGGGTTGGCTTTGGAGGCCTTGGCTGTCGACCATCCATGATATCGTTGACTTGGTCTGCATCAATCGTTTCCCATTCCAGTAGCGTCTGCGCCATCAACTCGACCTTATCACTGTTCTCCTCGATTAAGCTTCTGGCCAATTTGTAGCGCTCATCAATAATTTTCTTAATTTCGTTATCGACTCGCTGCATCGTCGCTTCAGAAACGTTTTTAGTTGTAGTGACTGAACGCCCAAGGAATACTTCACCCTCATTCTCACCAAACACCATCGTTCCAAGCTCTTCGCTCATACCCCATTGGGTGACCATCCGGCGAGCCATATCTGTCGCTCGCTCAAAATCGTTGGATGCGCCGGTCGTCATTTGTTTCATGAACACTTCCTCAGCAATCCGGCCGCCGAATAGCACCGCTATGTTTTGTAAAATTTGTTCCTTGTCCATGCTATATCGGTCTTCCTGAGGCAATTGCATTGTCAGACCCAGCGCGCGCCCCCTTGGAATTATAGTGACTTTGTGAACAGGGTCGGTCTTTGGTAGCAATCTCGCAACAACGGCATGTCCAGATTCGTGATAAGCCGTGTTCCTTCGCTCCTCCTCCGGCATCACCATTGATCGGCGTTCAGCGCCCATCATAATTTTGTCCTTGGCATTCTCAAAATCAAGCATATCCACTAATCGCTTGCTCGCTCGTGCCGCGAACAAAGCCGCCTCGTTTACCAAATTGGCCAGATCCGCTCCAGAAAACCCCGGCGTACCTCGGGCGAGAATATCAGCCTTCACGTCTGCTGCCATCGGGACCTTCCGCATATGTACCATCAGAATTTGTTCTCTTCCTCTAATATCAGGCAGAGGCACTACAACTTGCCGATCGAACCGCCCTGGCCGCAAAAGCGCCGGGTCAAGGACGTCAGGCCGGTTGGTCGCCGCTATGACAATCACCCCGTTACCAGTCTCAAATCCATCCATCTCGACGAGTAATTGATTCAGCGTTTGTTCTCGTTCATCATTTCCTCCACCCAGTCCAGCTCCTCGTTGACGTCCAACGGCGTCAATTTCGTCAATAAACACGATACACGGTGAATTCTTTTTAGCGTTCTCAAACATGTCTCGAACTCGAGCGGCTCCGACACCAACAAACATTTCAACAAAATCAGAACCCGAGATGGAGAAGAATGGGACCTTGGCCTCGCCAGCGATAGCTTTAGCAAGGAGTGTTTTTCCCGTGCCAGGCGAGCCGACCATCAGCACGCCACGGGGTATTCTGCCACCTAATTTTTGGAACTTCCCGGGGTCTCTCAAAAAATCAACTAACTCAGAAACCTCTTCCTTTGCCTCATCACAGCCGGCGACATCAGCGAAAGTGACACCGTTGTTTGTGTCATCTAAAAGCTTCGCTTTGCTTTTACCAAAGGAAAACGCTCCACCCTTACCGCCACCTTGCATCTGGCGCATAAAAAATATCCAAACACCGATGAGGAGCAACATTGGAAACCAAGACACGAAAATACTCATTAGAAAGGAGGGCTCATCCTCTGGCTTGGCCTCAACCACGACTCCAGCCTTCAGCAGATCAGAAACAAGCCAAGGATCTGACGGCGAATAAACGCTGTAGCGTTGCCCATCGGACTTTTGTACAGTTAGATTCTTTCCATCGATTGTCACTCCTGCCACGCCTCCGGAGTTTACATCCTGAATGAATCTGGAATATGGAACTGATGACTGTTGTTGTTGACGTGCGCTGAATTGATTAAAGACTGTCATCAAAACAAGGGCGACAACTAACCATACTGCGATGTTTTTAAAAGTATTGTTCAAGTTTAGCTCCTACTTACCAATCGGCCGGATCACCTCCGGATTAACATTTAACTAACTATTCTAGACCGAAATAACAGACTATATGGCCTCTTTCAATCAATTTTGTTCAATCCGACAAGAAAAAACTCACTGGATCGGTCTCTCGATGCCTTTGGCTTTCTTCTGATTACGCGTTGGAAGTTCGATTTCATATTTTCGCGATAATCTTGAGCACCCTCCCCCTCAAAACACTTAACCAAAAAGGCACCACCGTTTGTTAGGTGTTGCCTAGCAAAATCCAACGCCAATTCCGCCAAATTTAACCAACGCGCCTGATCAATTGATTTTATACCGCTTATATTGGGGGCCATATCCGAAATTACAAGGTCAACTTGACGATTTAAAAGTTGAACCTCTAAGGCTTCAATAGTACTTTGTTCGTTGAAATCACCCTGAATAAAGTTTACCCGCGGCAAGTCCTCCATCTCTAGGATATCTAGCGCAAGAACTAGACCGTCGCCGGACAAACGCTGAGAAACTACTTGGCTCCATCCACCAGGAGCAGCTCCAAGATCCACTACCACCATACCCGGCCGGACCAACCTATCTTGTTCAATCACCTCTAACAATTTGAACGCAGCACGAGAGCGCCAACCCTCATCGTTCGCTCTCTTTACATAGAGGTCAGAGACGTGCTCTTGCATCCAAGATTTTTTATGTTTCGACATTTTATGACAACTTACTCACTCATTAACATTACAATAAGCACCTATTAGGATTCGACCAACTTAAGGAAAGCCATTGCACCCGCTGACAAATAAAACTAAACGCGAGCTTAAAGCCAAAGCTCACCATCTCAATCCGGTTGTTACGATTGGCGACAAAGGGTTAAGCAAGCCCGTTCTCAAAGAGCTGGAAATAGCTCTTGACGCCCACGAATTAATAAAAATAAAAATTCACTCGGACGATCGAGAAGAACGCAAAGCAATTATGCTCAAAATCACCGAATCACTCGGCGCAACTCCTATCAACCAAATCGGAAAAATTTTAGTGGCTTACCGTAAAAATGAGCAAGACAACGCGTAAATTCGAAAACAATAAGCGCCAAAAACCAATTAGATATACTTTACGGTCAGTATTTCAAATTCTCTAATACCGCCAGGCGCATCCACCTCTGCCACATCCCCCTCTTGCTTGCCAATGAGCGCCCGAGCGATCGGCGAATTGATGGAGATCTTGCCTGCTTTTATGTCTGCCTCATCTTCACCGACGATTTGATAGGTCACCTCTTGATCGGACTCTAAATCGCACAGATCCACAGTGGCCCCGAAAACACAACGTCCTTCAGCATCAAGAGCTGCCGGATCGATAATCTGTGCATTAGATAATTTTCCCTCTAGCTCAAGAATCCGGCCCTCAATAAAACTTTGTCGCTCCTTTGCTGCATCATATTCCGCATTCTCAGATAAATCTCCATGCGCCCGAGCCTCCTGAATGGCGCTTATTACCGATGGGCGCTCCTCAGTCTTTAGCTGATGCAGCTCTTCTCGAAGCTTCTCTGCCCCCAACATTGTGAGAGGTACTTTTGACATTACGATGATCCTTAATATTTAAATTAATGTGCTTATTAATACTTTAATCAATTGAGCTGTGGGAGCTTTGTACCGAATAAACTTGCATATCAGTCATCTGACTAATACCTTGACTCGCTGCTTTTGCTCCGGCGGTTGTTGTGAAGTAGGTCACCCTTCCTTGAAGAGCAGACCTCCTAATTGAATAAGAATCCCTAATGGACGTTTGGCTGTCACCAACCGTATTTATGATCATCGCTATCTCACCGTTTTTGATCATATCAACAACATGAGGTCGACCCTCAGCAACTTTGTTTACTCGCGAAACTTCCAAACCCTTGTCTATGAGCGCGCCAGCCGTTCCGCTGGTCGCGATTAATTCGAAACCTGTTTCAGACAATTTTTGGGCAATGTCAATAATTTTATTCTTATCTTCATCCCTCACACTTAAAAAAACCTTACCAGAAGTCGGCAAGATGACGCCTGCGGCTAGCTGAGACTTCACAAAAGCTTCGGAAAAGGACTTTCCAACTCCCATCACCTCCCCAGTTGATCGCATCTCAGGCCCCAAAATGGTATCCACACCAGGAAATTTAATGAACGGGAAAACCGCCTCTTTAACTGAGAAATAAGGTGGAATTATTTCGGACCTCACCCCGATTTGAGCCAACGTTTTTCCTGCCATACAGCTCGCGGCGACTTTGGCTAATGGTCGACCGGTGGCCTTTGAAACATACGGGACAGTTCTGGAGGCACGGGGATTAACCTCTAGAACGTAAACATTTTCGCCTTGAATCGCGAACTGAATATTCATTAGTCCAACGACATTCAAACCTTTCGCCAGACTAATAGTTTGACGCCTCAGCTCATTTTGAAGTTCGTCAGACAAACTAAAAGGTGGGAGTGAACATGCCGAATCGCCACTATGAACTCCCGCCTGCTCGATATGCTCCATGATTCCACCGATTACGACATCGGCGCCATCAGAAATCGCATCAACATCAACCTCAATAGCATCATTCAAAAACCGGTCTAGAAGCACCGGGCTATCGTTACTAACCTTAACCGCCTCTCTCATGTAACGCTCGAGATCAGATTGCTGGTGAACAATCTCCATTGCCCTGCCGCCCAAAACATAAGATGGACGGACCACTAACGGATATCCAATTTCCTCCGCGAGGGTTATGGCTTCCTCAGGATTTCTGGCGGTACGATTGGGTGGTTGCTTCAAATCTAACTCGGAAAGTAATTTTTGAAACCTTTCTCTGTCTTCCGCACAATCGATCATGTCGGGGGTTGTTCCTATGATAGGAACGCCAGCCGCATGCAATCCAGCAGCCAACTTAAGCGGGGTCTGTCCACCATATTGGACTATCACTCCTTTGGGTCTTTCCACATCTACGATTTCTAATACATCCTCAAGCGTTAACGGCTCAAAATACAACCGATCAGAAATATCGAAGTCAGTGGAAACCGTTTCAGGGTTACAGTTGACCATTATAGTCTCGTAGCCGTCTTCCCTTAGCGACAGGGACGCGTGAACGCAGCAATAGTCGAACTCTATACCTTGACCAATTCGATTTGGTCCGCCACCCAAAACCATTATCTTATCTTTGCTTGACGGCCTCGATTCGCACTCCTCTTCATAGGTCGAATACATATATGCGGTATTAGTGTCGAACTCGGCGGCACAAGTATCCACCCGCTTGAAGACCGGTCGAACAGATAACGCGTGCCTTAATCCACGAACCTGACCCTCATCGATATTAAGTAGATGAGCTATTCTTCGATCAGAAAAACCTTTTTGCTTTAAACGCATTAGAGTCCGACGATCGAAGTCCCCGAGCAAAGATTTTGTAATTCCTGCTTCCTCAATTACCAGATCTTCAATAAATACCAAAAACCACGGGTCGATGTTCGTAATTTCATGGATCTCATCCAAACTTAATCCGAGCCGAAATGCATCGGCAACATACAAAATACGTTCAGGGCCTGGATCCGTAATTTCCGACCGCACAACCTCAAGGTCAGTTGAACGCAGATCCAAACCGTCAATGCCTGTTTCTAATCCTCGTAACGCTTTTTGAAAAGATTCCTGAAAGCTACGTCCGATAGCCATGACTTCACCCACAGATTTCATCTGAGTTGTGAGTCGCGAATCGGCCCTTGGGAATTTCTCAAAAGCGAATCGCGGGATTTTGGTCACAACGTAATCTATCGTTGGTTCAAACGACGCTGGTGTTTGACCACCCGTGATATCGTTTTTTAACTCATCAAGCGTAAACCCTACGGCAAGCTTTGCGGCAACTTTTGCAATCGGAAAGCCAGTTGCCTTCGATGCTAACGCAGAAGAACGCGAAACCCTGGGGTTCATCTCAATCACGGTCATACGACCATCGTCAGGATTTATCGCAAATTGAACGTTCGAACCACCTGTGTCAACCCCTATCTCTCGCAAAACAGCTACCGAGGCATTACGCATTATTTGATATTCTTTATCCGTGAGCGTCTGAGCCGGCGCTACAGTAATTGAATCTCCAGTGTGCACGCCCATGGCATCCAAATTCTCGATGGAGCAAATAATAATACAGTTATTCGACCGGTCGCGAACCACCTCCATTTCGAACTCTTTCCATCCGATAACGGACTCCTCAATAAGCACCTCTTTCGTTGGAGATGCATCCAGCCCTCGTTCAATAATTTCCGTGAACTCTTCCCTGTTGTATGCGATTCCACCACCAGCACCGCCCATTGTAAAAGACGGCCTTATGATTGCTGGGTAACCAATTACCGCCTGGACCTGGATGGCTTCCTCTAAGCTATGCGCGATCATTGAACGGGGACTGTCTAACCCGATTTTTGTCATCGCAGCTTTAAATTTCTCACGATCCTCAGCCTTATCGATCGCCTCTTTACTAGCCCCAATCATTTCAACGGAGTACTTATCAAGCACCCCATGCTTTGCTAAGTCAAGAGCGCAATTTAATGCAGTCTGGCCGCCCATCGTCGGTAAGATGGCATCTGGCTTCTCAATGACAATGATCTTTTCTACCATTTTCCAGGTTATTGGCTCAATGTAAGTTACATCTGCCAACTCAGGATCAGTCATGATGGTAGCGGGATTTGAATTCACAAGAATCACCCGATACCCCTCTTCTCTGAGGGCCTTGCACGCTTGGGCGCCAGAGTAATCAAACTCACAAGCCTGACCAATCACAATGGGACCAGCGCCTATAATTAGTATTGATTTAATATCTTGTCTTTTAGGCATTAAATTTTTCCAGAACTATATGAAGCACGTTTTTAGTTATTTTTGACTTGATCAATATTATTCATAAATCGGTCAAAAAGATAAGCCACATCGTGAGGGCCAGGACTAGCCTCAGGATGACCCTGGAACGAAAAAGCGGGCACATCTGACCGCTGAATTCCCTGGAGACTTCCGTCAAATAGAGAAATGTGGGTAGCCTCAACAAAGCTCGGCAAGGAGGACTGGTCGACCTCAAAGCCATGATTTTGACTCGTGATTAAAACCTGCCCTGTTTGTAAATCTTTCACCGGATGGTTTGCGCCATGATGTCCAAATTTCATTTTTCGGGTATTCGCGCCACTGGCGATAGCAAGTAATTGGTGCCCTAAACAGATTCCGAAAATTGGCATTTTCTGATTCAATAAAACTTTAATCGCCTCAATAGCGTAACCACAAGGCTCAGGGTCACCCGGCCCATTCGATAAAAACACGCCATCAGGCTTCATGGCAAGCACTTGTTCAGCAGCGGTGGTAGCCGGAACGACAGTTACTCGGCAGCCCCGAGAAACCAACATATTGAGAATATTACGCTTCACACCAAAATCATAAGCAACGACGTGTCTTACTGAACTGACTTTTTCCTGCCTTTCGGGCTTGAGTGACCATTCCCCCTGAGCCCATTCGTAAGCCTTGCCGCAAGTGACCTCACGCGCCAAATCCTTTCCCGCCAATCCAGGGAATGTCCGCGCCCGTATCAAAAGCTCGTCCTGACCACTACCATCAGTACTGATTACCCCGGAGAGCGCGCCTTTCTCACGCAACAATCTCGTCAACTTTCTCGTATCAATTCCCGCAATACCTACGATACCTTGAGCTCCCATCCATGCACTTAGGGAGCTTGTCGAGCGAAAGTTACTCGCTAGCAGGGGTAGATCTTTAATTACGAGACCGGCCACACGAGCATGGTTGGATTCAAAATCTTCCTCATTGCATCCAACACTTCCAATGTGTGGATATGTAAGAGTAACAATTTGATTTTGATAAGAGGGGTCCGTAAGAATCTCCTGGTACCCGGTCATCGACGTATTAAACACCACCTCACCGACTGCTGAGCCCTCCGCTCCGATAGAAAAACCGTTAAATACGGTCCCATCCTCAAGAACCAAGATCGCTGGATCACATTTTTGATACGACAATCAACCTCCAGGGACAAATTTTAAGTTGAGGGTTGCGATGCCTTCACAGCATGCACAAAAAGCGGGAAGAATCGTCAAGCGCCCTTCCCGCGTCCGAGGAATTATACAGCCTCTTTGAGTAGTCGATCAATCAAAACGGGCTGCAAAACTGTCGAAAAAATCTCTTAAACGCAAAAACATTTCATTACTGAGAACACATTAACCGCCAAGAACATTTTGCATATCAAACAAACCACTTTGCTTTCCAGAGAGAAATTTTGCCGCTCTTATCGCCCCAACAGCGAAATTACTTCTGTCAGATGCTTTGTGGGAAATCTCGATACGCTCGCCGACTCCTGCAAATATCGCCGTATGTTCCCCGACAATATCGCCAGCGCGGACTGTCGAAAAACCAATTGTATTATCCGTCCGCTCCCCGGTGTAACCCTCTCTCGCATAAACCGAACAATCCGCTAAATCCCATCCAAGCGCATCAGCAATCGCCTCACCCATTCCCAGTGCAGTTCCAGATGGCGCATCCACTTTGTGCTTGTGATGTGCCTCTACGATTTCAATGTCATATCCAGAATCTAGCGCAACAGCTGCAGTGTTGAGTAAACGCATCAACACATTGACCCCAACACTCATATTCGGCGCCATTACGATCGGAATCGTTTTTGACGCCTTTTTGATAAGCAGTTTCTCCTCATCAGTGAAACCAGTGGTTCCAATCACCATAGCAGTGTTACTCGAACAACATGCATCAAGGTGCAATAACGTGCCTTCAGGTCGAGTGAAATCAATAAGAACGTCAGAACCACGAGCCACAGCAATGATGTCGGATGAAATGCTAACGCCGGACTGGAACCCTAGCAAGAGACCGGCATCTTGATGTAAGTGTGGATTGTCTTGCAGCTCCAAGGCCCCGGTAAGAGTCAACTCGCCATCATTTCGAATACAGTTAACCAATGCCCGCCCCATCTTCCCGGAAGCACCACACACAGCTACATTTAAATTTTTCATAAGCTTTTTAAATTCATATTTTTTTTGATTTTTGGTTTCAATCTTGGCGACCTAAATTCTCAATCATTAGCTGAGCTTTCTGAAATCACATCGCCATCGATACGCTCTAATTGATCATCTTTAAATACGACTGTAATTGTTCTTTCCCGCGTCACATCCCCAGCAGCACCTGAAAGGTAGACATAATTCCACTGGTTTGGGGACAGAGGATCAATTACTAAAGGTGTGCCAAGAATGAAAGAAACCTGCTCTTTCGACATACCTGCCTTCAATTTCATGAGCATGTCCTGCTCCAAGTAATTCCCCTGCCTTACTTCCATCTTGTAGGGAGATAAGAAACATGAAGATAAGAATAGTGCAAGGATTACCACACCGAAGTACTTAAAGAACCATGTGTACATCTTTATCATAGGGAGCTTCAACCTGAAGAGTTAGTCAATACGCATCAAAGACGTTATGATAGGCTAAATTCAGAACAATTACACCGTCATGAAAACATCTCTAGATCTCAAAAATATGGGTCTCAAGGCAACACTGCCCCGTCTTAAGATAATAAATGTATTTGAGTCAGCAGCTTCCAGGCACCTATCCGCTGAAGATGTTTATCGTCAGCTTCTGGACGACGAGATGGACATCGGGCTTGCGACTATTTATCGTGTGCTCACACAATTTGAGCAGGCTGGCATTCTGCTAAGACATCATTTTGAGTCTGGAAAGGCCGTATACGAGCTCGACCAAGGTGATCACCACGATCATTTGGTTTGCAACCAATG
>CAJQMS010000010.1 GCA_905479505.1 uncultured Burkholderiales Genera incertae sedis bacterium
GCAAACCCCTCGTCGGTTCCTTTTCGGCGCACAAGTCAGGCCATGAATTGAACAACAAACTACTCCGTAAATTAGTAGAAAAAAAATCAGCTTGGGAGCAGGTTGAATTCGTCGATAAAGGTAAATTACCGGGATTCTTACACACTAACTTACAAGTTACCTGATTAATTTTCCGAAAGGTGAGCCTTCATCTTTTTAATAAATAGAGAAGTATGTTGCTTGTGTTGAATTGACCTATAGCTCCTGCGAGGTTCGTAGTGGAGGGGACTGGAAACTTTTATATCGACTGTTTCTAACATTACGCATACTTCTTCTCTTTGGATGTTACGCATAATCGTAGGTAACATTTGCCTCAATTTTGCCCCAATAACCTGATTTTTCGTGAAAATAGTGACTCGATTCGGAGTCGGCACTATCACCTCAATACCCTCTTTTATTGCTCTTGGTAGGCATTGTTTTAATACGGTTCCAATCAAATTTGCGAAATTTAGCCTTGTTCGCAGGAGATCTAGTTCATTATGGCTCTTAAGAACCTCTCCTATACTTTTTTCTTTGCTCATCTTTATTATTATACAAAGTTAAGATTACTCTTTATTTACTACGAAATATTATGTTTCACCATTCTCACTTTGAGGGTGCGCTTTGGGTGACTATCAGGCTTCACGTGTTAGACTAGTCGGCTATAGCGAACCAATTTGCCAAGGCTCTTTAAATGATCTCCAACGTGTTAAAAAAGATATTCGGAAGTCGTAATGACCGATTAATTAAAACTTATCAAAAGTCAGTAAATGTCATCAATCACTTTGAAGAAAAGTTAACTACCCTATCTGATGAAGAGCTGAAAGCTAAGACATCAGAGTTTAAGGAAGCGCTTGCCGCAGGAAGGTCCTTGGATGACATCCTGCCTGAAGCGTTTGCCGTTGTCCGAGAGGCGAGCAAGCGCGTCTTAAAAATGCGTCATTTCGATGCCCAATTGCTTGGTGGTATGGCGCTGCATCAGGGCAAGATATCTGAGATGCGTACCGGTGAGGGTAAAACCCTAGTTGCAACTTTGCCTGCGTACCTTAACGCTCTATCTGGACTTTCTGTTCACGTGATTACGGTGAATGATTATCTAGCTAACCGAGATGCTAATTGGATGGGTAAGGTTTTTGAATTTCTCGGAATGACTGTTGGTATCAATCTTTCTGGGCAGGACCATGAGACAAAACGGTTGGCATACGCAGCGGACATCACCTATGGCACCAATAATGAGTTCGGTTTTGACTACCTTCGAGACAATATGGTTTTCCAGAAGACCGATAAGGTTCAACGTGACCTGTCTTTCGCAATTGTTGACGAAGTGGATTCGATTTTGATCGATGAAGCACGGACTCCGCTTATCATTTCGGGTCAAGCTGATGACAATACCGATTTGTATCTAAAAATAAATGGGATAGCTCCAAAGTTAGAGAGGGCGAACGATGAGGAAGATGATGGAGATTTTACCGTCGACGAAAAATCTCACCAGGTTGTACTGACTGAGCGCGGTTACGAAAATGCCGAACAGTTTTTACTTTCAGCAGGACTCCTGGCTGGTGAAGGAAGCTTATACGACCCTTCTAATATTTCTCTGATCCATCATGTATACGCAGCCTTAAGGGCACATAATTTGTTTCATAAAGACCAGCACTATGTGGTTCAAAACAAAGAGATCGTAATCGTTGACGAATTTACCGGACGTTTGATGTCAGGTAGGCGCTGGTCAGACGGACTACACCAGGCTGTCGAGGCTAAAGAGGGTGTAAGTATTCAAAAGGAAAACCAAACGTTAGCGTCGATAACTTTTCAAAACTATTTCAGAATGTATGGAAAACTGGCGGGTATGACCGGGACCGCTGACACGGAGGCCTTCGAGTTTCAGCAGATTTATGGCTTGGAGACCGTCATTATTCCTACGCATCGAAAGATGATCCGTGATGATAAGATGGATCAGATTTACAAAACCAGCCAAGAGAGGTACGCGGCAGTTGTAAGCGATATCAAGGATTGTTACGAGCGTGGGCAGCCGGTCTTAGTTGGAACGACATCGATCGAAAACTCAGAACTGATCTCTGCTTTACTTGATAAAGAAGGATTATCTCATCAGGTTTTAAATGCAAAGCAACATGGCCGAGAGGCGGAAGTTGTAGCCCAAGCGGGTCGTCCTAAAGTGATTACTATTGCCACGAATATGGCTGGTCGAGGAACCGATATCGTGCTTGGCGGCGTGGCTACTGACTCTGATAAAGACGGTGAGTGGCAGCGGCGACACGATGAGGTGCTTGCTCTTGGTGGTTTGCATATCATCGGAACTGAGCGTCATGAGTCCAGAAGGATCGATAACCAGCTGAGGGGACGTTCTGGTCGACAGGGTGATCCAGGTTCGTCAAGATTTTATTTGTCCTTGGAAGATTCTCTCTTGCGTATTTTTGCTTCTGATCGTGTCGCGTCAATTATGGATCGCCTTAAGCTGCCAGAGGGGGAGGCGATTGAACATCCCTGGGTGACGAAAGCGATTGAAAACGCTCAGCGAAAGGTCGAAGGAAGAAACTTCGATATTAGAAAACAGTTGCTTGAGTTTGATGACGTCTCGAATGAGCAAAGAAAAGTTATTTATGAGCAACGAAATGACCTACTGGAGTCAATAGACACCGCTGATATGGTTTCTGGGATGCGAGAGGGTGCTATTGAAGATATGGTTGGTGATTTCGTGCCTCAAGGTAGCTTGGAAGAGCAGTGGGACATTCCTGGTTTGGAATCATCTATTCGCGCTAATTACACGTTTGAGGCGGAGCTCGGTGACCTGATGGAACAGGCGACAGAACTGGAAGCAGACCACATAACTAAAAAAGTTAAAGAGCGCGCACACGCGTTTTACAGCGCAAAAATGACGGATGCGCCAAGTGATGCGGTACAGCAGTATGAACGATCAGTTATGTTGCAAAGTATTGATTCGCACTGGAGAGAGCATCTCGCAGCGCTAGACCATCTAAAGCAAGGCATACACCTTAGGGGGTACGCTCAAAAAAATCCAAAGCAAGAATACAAACGAGAGGCATTTGAGCTGTTCTCGATGTTGTTGCAAACAGTAAGAAATGAAGTAACGAAGTTGCTCATGAGCGTTAGAATTAAAAGCGCTGAGGAAGTGGAAAATATTTCTCAGGAGCAACCTAGGATAAGTAAGGTTTCGTATAACCAGGGGGGCGATCTAGGATCTGCTGAGGCTAAGAAAAACGGTAATGGAAAAATGGATACGTTTGTTCGGTCTAAGCAGAAAATCGGAAGAAATGATCCTTGTTGGTGTGGCTCAGGAAAAAAATATAAGCACTGCCATGGACGTTTAGGGTAGTGACGCGTGGCACGAAGCGCATTGACAGGTAACGCCGAAACTATACACGCGATTGAAGGCGTCAGATTCGGAGTGACAAATGTCGGCATTCGTAAAAAAGACCGTAACGATTTAGTCGTAATGACGCTACACAAGGCCGCTTCTGTGGTCGGCGTGTTTACACAGAATAACTTCTCTGCCGCACCCGTTCAGATATGCAAACAACGACTTTCAGAGGGTGGGCCAATCACAGCGATGGTAATCAATACAGGGGTAGCGAATGCGGGAACTGGAACGAAAGGCGTTCTGGACGCGGAAAAAATCTGCAGTGCGCTCGCTGAGTTAATGCAGGTGAATCCTCAATCAGTACTGCCCTTCTCGACCGGAGTGATCATGGAGTACTTACCTGTTGATAAAATCATCTCAGGTTTGCCTCAATGTTTGGAGGGTCAAGAAGCGATGGGCTGGGAGGATGCGGCAAAAGCTATCCTGACAACAGACTTGGTCTCCAAGTCTTCTTCAAGACAAGTAAGTCTCGATGGGCATTTGGTTAGCGTAACCGGTATCGCTAAAGGTTCGGGGATGATAAAGCCAAATATGGCGACAATGCTCGCTTTTGTTGCAACCGACGCGAATGTTTCCACTGAGTGTCTGACAGACATTGTTAACTATGCGTGTGAACGGACCTTTAATCGAATTACTGTGGATGGAGATACGTCAACGAATGATAGCTTCATGTTGATTGCTACAGGTGATGGCGATAAAAATAAAATTAATTCAATATTGGATTCCTCATTCTTAATACTCAGAGATGAAATAACTGCCGTCTGTGAGGAGCTAGCTAAAAAGATCGTACTCGACGGGGAGGGTGCAACTAAGTTCATAGAAATAACTGTGGATGGCGCTGCCTCAGTTGAGGAGGCGCGTAAAGTAGGCTTTGCGGTGGCGAACTCTCCCCTAGTTAAAACAGCTTTTTTCGCTTCAGACCCCAATCTTGGAAGGATATTGTCTGCAGTGGGGGCTGCTGACGTTAGCGCCTTGGATGTTTCGAATGTCCGATTGAAAATTGGAAATATTCTCGTTGTAGAGAAGGGCGCGCCTGCCTTAAATTACCAGGAAAGTGATATAAAACCACTCATGGAGGCAGATAAAATTCTTGTCAATATCGATCTGGCTCGCGGTGCTGAGTCAGCAACTATATGGACCTGCGACTTGTCGCACGATTACGTTAAGATCAATGCTGACTACAGGAGCTAACATTGACTAATTTAGAATTAGTGCTTGAACGAGCAGAGTCTCTTCTTAAGCGTTTAGAATTGTACTTACCTATCCCGCCAGAGAACCCTGATTGGAAGAAAGTCATTGCATGCCGTTG
>CAJQMS010000011.1 GCA_905479505.1 uncultured Burkholderiales Genera incertae sedis bacterium
AGCAGTTGTTGCGGGCGTCTATTTACACGGGTTAGCTGCGGATCAGTTATTGAGCGACAACAAAGGCCCGATTGGAATGACAGCCTCTGAAACTATCGATACATCACGATCAATACTCAATCAACACTTAACTGGTATTCTTGATTGATGATTGTGCAAGAAAATAACTGAACCATTGGGGATTTAGAAATGTTGGACCAACTGAAATCATATGATGCGATTATTATTGGCGCAGGGTTTTCGGGTCTATACCAGCTCCATTCGCTCAGAGACCAGTTAGGTTTAGATACTTTAGTATTGGAAGCGGGCTCTGACCTTGGGGGAACTTGGTTTTGGAACCGTTATCCCGGAGCGCGCTGTGACTCAGAGAGCCATTCGTACTGCTACATGTTTTCTGAGGAGATTTATAAGGAATGGGAGTGGTCTGAACGCTATCCAGGTCCTACTGAAATTCGTAGTTATCTAAATTTTGTCTCGAAAAAACTAGATTTAAGAAAAAATATTAAATTCAATACGAGTGTCGAAAAAGCACACTTTATTGAAGATGCAAACCAGTGGGAAATCACGACAGCTAATGGGCTAGTATGCAGAAGCACTTACTTAATCACCGCGATTGGCTGTATTTCCTCAGCCAATATTCCAAACATTCCAGGTCTAGAAGAGTTTACCGGGGATTGGTATCACACAGGCAAATGGCCTCACGAAAATGTATCCTTCAAAGATAAACGGGTCGGACAGATTGGAACGGGATCTACTGGAATTCAGGCTGCACCGGTCATTGCAGAAACAGCTGGCCATCTTCACGTTTTTCAAAGGACGCCCAATTACAGCGTACCTGCCCGAAATGCTCCATTGACCAAAGATTTTAAAGAATACGTTCGAGATAACTATGAAGAAATCAAAGACTTAGTCCAGTCAACACCTAATGGACATCCTTTTAGAATTTCAACGAGCAAAGTTTTCGATTCAAACGAAGATGAACGAAATAAGGTTTATGAGGACGCTTGGGAGAAAGGAGGCCTTCAATTTAGGGCTACTTACCAAGATTTAACGACCGACAAAAAAGCCAATGACACCGCTGCCGACTTCCTAAAAAGCAAAATCAAAAGCGTAGTAAGGGATAAAAAAACTGCAGAAGCACTCTCTGAGATTGACTATCCTTATGCGGGGAAACGGCCACCCATCGACACGAACTACTTTGAGACATTTAATAAAGAAAATGTCTCGCTCGTAGACGTAAAAAAAGAGTCCATACTCAAAATTACAAAGGATGGAATACAGACAAACCAACGGCATATTCCCCTCGACATAATTGTTTTTGCGACTGGATTTGACGCAATTACAGGCAAATTTTTTGAAATGGACATAAGGGGAAGAAATGGAGTCAAACTGACAGATGTCTGGAGAGAGGGTCCGAAAACTTACCTGGGCCTACAAACACCAGGCTTTCCCAATCTTTTCACCATTACTGGCCCCGGTAGCCCTTCTGTTTTATGCAACATGCCACCGTGCATTGAGCAACACGTAGAGTGGATCAGTCAATGTCTAGAATATATGAGAGCTAATCATATCGACACATGTGAAGCAGACGAATCAGCAGCTACGGAATGGGTTAAACATGTGAATGAAGCCGCTGAGGCGACTCTTCTAGTCACGGTCCCTCACTCTTGGTATTTAGGCGCTAACGTTGAAGGAAAACCTAGAGTATTTATGCCCTATGCAGGGGGCATGAATCGTTACAGGGCGTTGTGCGATGACGTCGTTAAAAAGCAATATGTTGGCTTTAAGATGAAGTCAAAGAGCAATGTCATCAATGCTGTGACGCCTAACAAGAATCAGACATTCGACGTGACAAATCAAATTAAAACTCCCGGTATCTAACGTCGCTTCCAAACTTGCGCAAGTATCTAGGCCAGCATCGATTTGCAAACGCTGAGTCCAACTATCGTCATGACGATTGATCCGAAAACATGCACGCCAATCAAAAATGCAGCCCAGCCTAGTCGCCCGCTTTGAAGAAGCTGAACTGACTCAAGCGAGAATGTAGAAAAAGTTGTTAATCCACCAAGAAAGCCAGTAATGACTAACAGTTTCCACTCCGGTGATAACTGAATATTGTGTGAAAAAAATTCAATTGCCGCGCCGATAAGGAAACCACCCACTAAATTTGCCAGCAGCGTCCCGAGCGGAATATTTTTTAACGTTGCATTGAATGCCAGACCGAGGCCCCACCTAATCCAGGCTCCCCCAGCGGCCCCAGCACCAATAGCAAGAATTTTCAGTAACACATTAATCCTCAGTCTACAAACCTAAGATAATAAGCACACTTCTCTACCATGAAGGCCCCGTATGATTTAAGAATCCATACTTCTCAAGAGTGTCAGATACTACCTGATTTTCTAAAAATGCCAAAAATTTAAAACTTTCATCAGGATTTAGGGAATCAGTCACCAAACCCATGGGATAGGTAATTGGCTCTTTTAGGCTAACTGGCAGAATCAACTTCACATTGTCTCTCGGCACACGAATATCGGTCGCATAAACAAATGCGACATCTACCTCGCCTCTGGCAACATAATCAAGACATTGCCGCACATTCTGAGTAAAAATTATTTTTGGAGATATTGAACCCCATAAATTTTTTTGTAATAAAAGCTCACGCGCGTACCGACCACCGGGAACACTGTCTGGGTTGCCCAGCGCTATGCGTTTTACGTTCGGCTTGGATAGCTCCCCTAGATTACCAATTTCCCAAACAAAATCATCACGACCGATTAAGACCAGCTGATTGCTGGCCAAATTGCGTATGGAATGCCGATACACCAACTGTTTGTCAACTGCCTCCTGCATCGTTCGTTGGTCAGCCGGAACAAAGAGATCGACTGGAGCTCCTCGCTCAATCTGTCTCAAAAGTATTCCAGAGCCTGCAAAATTAGTCGTAATCTTCACTTCTGGATTTAGGGATTCATATATTTGAATAATTTCGCGCAACACATCTGACATGCTGGAGGCAGCCGAGATTACAAGCTCCGTCTTTGCGGTATGTCCATACCCGCTCATGAATATCAAACTCAGGATTAGCGACATCAGGAGTTTTTTAATTTTATTCATTAAGGACTCCCGCAGCACTCAATAATATTTTTTTAATTTCAGGGCGAACAGGCTTACCAGATGAGTCCCTGAAGGGCTCTTTAGAAAGATCGACTGACCCTGTGACACTTCCCTGCTTAATTAAAACCAGTCTTTGTCCCAGCTCAGCAACATCCTGCGGATCATGAGTAATCAAAAGTATGGGTATTTCGAAAATTCTTTGGATTTTCTTTAACTCTTGCCTCATTGTTATCCTTAAGAGTGGATCAAGCGCTGAGAATGGCTCATCCAACAGAAGGATTTCCGGCTCTTGCAATAATGCGCGAGCAAGTCCGACTCGCTGTCTTTGCCCTCCCGATATATCCGCTGGATATTTATTTTTGAGATCCTCAATCTGAAAAACATTAAGCAATTCCTGAACGCGATCAAAGTCATCCTTGCCCAACGCCTTTGAAAAAAGAGACCGTCGCGAAAAGCCAATATTTTCAGCAACCGATAGATGAGGAAATAAGGCATAGTCCTGAAACAAATAGCCCACATTTCTGCGTCTTGATGGCACATTTATGTCTATCGACGAATCGAAAAGTATTCGGTTATTTATTAAAATTTTACCCGACTTCGGAGTCTGCAAGCCCGCAATAGTTTTTAATAGAAGGCTCTTACCTGAACCAGATTGCCCGAATAAAACAGTGATATCCTCATCACACTTAAACTTAATACCTAACTTAAATTCATGCCCGCCTGAACGAAAAAATTGATGGACATCTATATCGATTCGCATTTCCAGCTACCCCAGTCGATATTTCGGTCGAAGGAAATAATTCGAAGCCAAAAGGACTGCAATACAGACGATTGAAGTAACAATCACGAGAAAGTTAGCAATTTGATCGTGACCTGCTTGAACAGCCTCGTATACAGCGATAGAGAGCGTCTGGGTTCTTCCAGGTAGGCTGCCAGCGACCATTAGCGTAGCACCGAACTCTCCTAAAGCTCTGGCAAACGCCAACATAGCACCCGCCAAAATACCCCTAAAGGCCAGCGGCAATGTGATCATGCAAAACACTTGTAATTCGGTTTTACCTAAAACTCTTGATGCGTCCTCAAATTGTCTCGAAACACCTTCAAATGACGACCTTGAGGACTTATACACCAAAGGAAAGGCGACAATTGATGCCGCTATTACTGCTCCTTGCCACGTAAAAATAAGATTAATGTCAAAGTGCGCCTCCAACCAGGCTCCTATTGGTCCCCGCCGCCCGAGCAAAACAAGCAGATAGTAGCCAAGGACTGTGGGGGGAAGTACTACCGGCAACGTCAAGACAGCATCCAGGATTTCCTTTCCCCAGAAGTCATATTTCGCGGCACACCAGGCCATAAAAACGCCAAGAATCGTCGCAATTACAGTAGCAAGCCCTGCCACTTTAAGGCTTAGGAGTAACGGTATGATCACCGCTTCAAACGTTATTGGCAGAGATAGCAAAACTTAGTAAATAACATTTATTTTAGCTCGTAATATATTGTTTTTTAATGCAACTCTGGCGCCAAAAAGGCGCCAGAATTTCTTTTACTCTAAAAGGGGATGATACAAAAATCATTCATACTAACAACTGCGTTATATTTAACAAGATATAGCGATAGTTGTCAACGAGTGATCTCAATCGCGCATATATTCAGCAAAACGCCTCATCTCCGTTCGTACACTTTTAGTGGCTTTCTCTTCCATAGAGCGATATTGGTAGAGGACCTCTTCGCCAAACTCAGTGACTCTGGCCCCGCCCCCACGCTTTCCACCAGTGAGCGTTTCGACTAACGGGGACAAAAAGCTATTATTCATAGTGTTAACGAGTATCCAGGCTCTTCGATAAGACATCCCTAACTCACGTGCTGCGGCTGAGATGGAACCGTTTTTTGAAATGGCATCCAACAAAGCAGCCTTCCCCGGTCCCATTGCTATAGATTTACGAAAACTCACTTTAAGCTGCGGCTGGAGGCTATCGCCCATAGTCGTCCTTAACTGTCACTGTCGCTGTTCCATCGCTGCGCCGCCAAGGCATCACTATCTCTGGCCTCTACCCATCGATCCCCAATCGGGGTTTTTTCCTTTTTCCAAAAAGGTGCCTGCGTTTTAAGGTAATCCATTAAAAATTCACAAGCCTTAAACGAATCACCGCGATGTGCACTCGTTACAATCACGAGAACAATTTGATCAAGAGGAAGCAACGTCCCCACTCTATGTATGACCAATGCATCGTATATATTCCAACGAGATTTCGCTTTTTCAACAATAGCTCTCAACGAACGTTCCGTCATTT
>CAJQMS010000012.1 GCA_905479505.1 uncultured Burkholderiales Genera incertae sedis bacterium
GGCATAAACAAAGCCGCCAGTGGCTTTTTGTCAGCTTGCTTTGCTCTAGGTGTCAGCTTCTCATCGACCACGCCACCTTTTTCAGACACGATCAACCCTTTTTGGGGCGTGTACGGTTCTGAAAAGAAACTATCAACATTAGGTTGTTTCCTTTGCTTGCGATCCGGAGACTTTTCGCGCGCAGGCGCAGATCTAACGGGCTCCGATTGCTTTAGTTTCTTGTTGATTAATTTCTCAATGGCCCGAATAGACTCCTGATCATTAGGAGTGCAAAACGATATCGCTTCTCCCTTTTGACCAGCCCGACCGGTTCGACCAATTCGATGCACGTAATCTTCCGAGTTATGCGGCAAATCATAATTCACCACATGAGGTAGCTGTTCGATATCTAAACCGCGCGCGGCAATATCAGTTGCCACTAGGACTTTAGTTTTATTCGCTTTAAAGTTTTCTAATGCCGTTGTTCGTTCAATCTGAGAACGATCGCTATGAATCGCTTCAGACTCAACACCTTTATTTTGTAGATGCCGAGTCAGACGATTTGCTCCAATTTTGGTATTGCAAAAAATCAACGCTTGGCTAATCTTTCCTTCGGTCAGTAACCTAACGAGTTGTCTTGACTTGTCTCGTTCGTCTACATTGAGGACGGTATGCTGAATCGTATCCGTAACGGTATTTCTTGGTGCGACCTCGACTTTTACCGGATTCTTTAGCCAGTCGCCAGCAAGACGTCTGATATCCTCAGAATAAGTCGCCGAGAATAATAAAGTCTGGCGTGAGGGAGGTATTAAATCGACAATTTTTTTAATATCTGGCAAGAAGCCCATGTCGAGCATCCGGTCCGCCTCATCTAAAACCAAAAATTCAACGGAAGAAAACCTCACGTTATTAGTCCCAACGTGATCAAGCAGTCGACCAGGAGTAGCTACCAATATCTCAACACCCGCTCGTAACATATCGATCTGAGGGTTCATAGGAACGCCCCCGTAAACACAACCAACTCTGAGGGAAACATGCTTGCCGTATCGCTGCGCACTTTCTTCGACTTGCGCTGCTAACTCCCGAGTTGGCGTCAAGATTAAAGCTCTTACTGGATGTTTGGCTGGCGACGTACTTGAATTTGCGTGTCTGAGCAAACGATGCAGCATGGGTAGAGTAAAGCTGGCTGTCTTACCCGTGCCGGTTTGAGCGGCTGCCATAACATCTTTGCCATTAAGAACATTGGGGATAGCTTCTTGTTGTATCAAAGTGGGTTCTGTGTAACCCTCATCAACAACAGCACGCAGTATTACATCGTCAAGACCTAGCTCAGTAAATTTCATTCACACCATTCAATTTCGTTGTGTTTTGCAGCGGAATCGCTTAAATTGATCGCGTTTTTATGGCGCCAACGTTAAACAAGGATCCCTATTGTAACTCTTTGAGCAAGGTAGGCTACGATGTTGCTTCAAGCGGCCTAGTAGCTCAGGAGATTGAGTAACCCTCGGAAATGGATCGCCCAACACAGGGTCACCTGATCTATAGGTGGCTTGAGACGAACAAAAAGGATCTGAATCGGTTATTTGCTATCTTTGACCATCTCTTTAATTATCAATTCGCCATCAACATTTTCCACATAGAAGAGAACATGATCGCCTTTTGCAAGCTCGTGCATTAATGACACCCTCTCCACACTAAAGGGCATTGTCATCGGCGACATATCAATGTTTTTGATTTCTTCGTGGTTTAGCACTATTTTTCTTTTTTCTTTGTTGAGGCTCACGACGACACCACGCGTCATATCACACGAATCATCATCAGCACATGATGAAGCACTCTGCTCATGAGTCATATCGCTATGATCCATGTGTTCGCTTTGATGATGACCCGCCATCACACTGAAACTTGCTAGTGATATGGAAAGCACCAGCAAAAAGTTTTTAAAAGACATAGTCATAATTTACACCCTACTTATTCAAAGAATTTAAGCATTCTATCTACTGAAGATATTCGAACTAAGTTCGATTAGCCATTTTCGCCAAGAAATATAATGAATACAAGAGACCCGAGACAAATAACCAAGAACCCCTCACTCTTCGCCGCCTTATTTCTTATCGGTTGAACTAATATTGAAGAAAACGGTCGTAAAAATGAAACTCGTTAACGTTAATATGTGCTTAATTAACATGGTACTCTTTGACTTATGAAGCGTTTGAAAAAAGTTCTAGGATTGATAAGCATAGTTGCTCTCGTCGCGAACAGCGCTCTTGCGTTCAGCGAAGCATGCTTACATCAAGCGCAAGTGCAAGGACAGATGCCGTTAAGTGAAACGTCAATTCACGGCGACATAGCCGCTCTCGACGAAGATAAGCCCTGTCACGAAACGGATGAAATAAAGCATTTAGACACGCCGCATTGCGATCGCAATTGCTCGTGCATAGATGGTATGAGCAATCACCCGATTCTCGCTTTTGACTTAGCCCACAAAGTCAATTCAGAAGATTACATCCAGCTGCGCTTTAGGCCCCTTCATGACGCGCCAGCATTCTTTGGTCAAACTCCTCCGGAACGGCCTCCAAAAAATATCTCCTGACTTTTGTGGTCGTGCTACTGCCTTTAGGCCGTAGTAGTTATTCTTTGGAAATAGGAGATTTGAATGCGATTGCTATTGCTCTTTCAAGTTGTTTTTGGTTTGGTGCTCGTAAATCCATCTTTTGGCATCGCAAGACCAGTGTCGTATCCAGGGGGATGGACGCTGATGACTATGAATGATGGAGACAAGAATAGTGTTCATGCGCACTACTCCCCGTCGGCCAAAACGTCTATAGGTTATAAATTCGAATATTGGCGCGATAAAGAACTCACTTTGCATGCGCTTCAAATCAATAGATTAATGAAGCGTTGGAATAGAACTGAATCTCAAGGCAATTTTTATATTAAATCCGGCGTTGGCGTCGCTTACAGCGATTTGGGTGTTTTTGATAATGAAACTGGAGCCAGTGCGTTCACTGGAATCGCGGTTGACTGGGAAGATCGCCGACGTTTCATTTCGTATGAAAATCGTTTTACTGACATCGACGGTATTGATGATTTTTTTCAACAATCCGCACGTATCGGTTGGGCGCCTTACCAAGGTGACTATGGAGACCTGCACACTTGGTTGATGCTACAAATTGAACATATGCCAGAAGCCAATGAAGAGCACACAGTAACGCCATTAGTTCGATTTTTTAAAGATGTTCACCTACTAGAACTTGGTGTAAATAATCACAATAAAATCTTGTTTAACTATATTTTTAGATACTAAACTAAGGATAAATATCATGAATAAAATACTCTCAACAGTCGCGATTTTAATTGCACTATCCACTACAGCGCACTCTGCTCATCCGGGCGGAACCATTTATGCAGGTGTTAATGGTTTAGTCTGTGATTTTTGCGCACGTGCTCTAGAAAAAACATTCGGTAAGGAAGAGGCAGTAGAGTCCATCAATGTAGACCTTGATGAAAAAACCATAATCGTTCACTTAAATGAGGGACATACTTTGGATAGTAAAATCGTTACTCAATTGATAACGGACGCGGGTTATGACGTAAGGAATATTAGTTATGGAGAATAACAAGCTTGTATTGGGATGGCGCCAAACCATCCTGCCGTCACTCTCACTTTTTACCTCCATCGGCACTCTTTTATGCTGTGCATTACCCGCGTTGCTTGTTACGCTCGGGATGGGCTCAGTGCTCGCTGGGCTTATTAGCTCAGCACCGTGGGTCACCGCGATCTCGACATATAAGGCCCCGCTTTTTATTGGCTCAGGAATATTGATCACCCTAGCAACATTCGCGCATTGGCAATCAAGGAACGCTCCATGTCCCGCTGATCCACTTAAAGCTAAGGCGTGTGCTCAGTTACGGAAAGTTAGTACCGTTACCCTAGTCGTCGCTGCGATCTTATATTTAATTGGAGTCTTTTTTGCCTTCATTGCTGTGCATGTTTTTTTCTAATCTATGTGTGGCGCTAGGGCCACCGCCTTGACTGAGATATCTGAGAAGTTGATTTGTTGAATCATTTTTTATGTACTTTTTATGCACTCACACTAGGTTCAGGTGGATTCGAGCTGTTAAAATACGATTTCCATTATTAATAAAATATTGGTTAAGTGGGATTAGTTACAGCGCCCCGGTAGCTCAGGGGATAGAGCAACCCCCTCCTAAGGGGTAGGTCGGACGTTCGATTCGTCTCCGGGGCGCCAATATTTTTCATTGTTCCAACCGGTAGAAAAAAACTTCAACAATCTAGCAATTGTTTTAGTTGAAAATCACTGACATCAACGTCCTGTAACGGCTCTTCCATGTAAGGAACCGTTCCGATTATGGGAGATTTAATTCGGTCAGATAAGGTTGAAAGGTTCTCCTTTGCAAATGAGAAGTTTGGATCAACAAAATTACCCACCCACCCAGCGAGTTGTAAACCACGACGCTCGATGGACTCGACAGACAAAAGCGCATGGTTAATGCAACCGAGTCGCATACCCACAACCAATATGACTGGGAATTGTAAGTCAGCCGCTAGATCAGCGGTCGTCCAATCTGGATTTAGAGGAATATCAAAACCTCCAACACCCTCCACAAAGGAATATTCAGCTAGACGTACAGACGAGCGAATATGCTTTAAAACAACGTCCTTCTCAATCACTTGAGACTCTAAATCTGCTGCAATGTGAGGTGCGCACGGTGTTCTAAATTGATAAGTGCAGATTTCATGTATGCCAATAGCGGGTTCACATACCCGACTCAAGCGCAAAACATCGTCATTGACCCAAGCGCCATCAACGAAATCCTGCCCTGCAGCAATCGGCTTCAAGCCAACGCAAGTATGCCCCATCTTAGCAACCGCCGAGACTAGACTAGAGGTCACGGTGGTTTTGCCAATTTCGGTATCGGTTCCAGTCACAAAGAATTGTTTACTCATACCTCTTCCCTAAAGCATGATCCAAGTGCTTCTAGCAAAAGATCAACGTCGTTAATGGTGTGATTCGCCGAAAGTGTAAGCCTAATACGGGAGGTCCCTTTGGGTACAGTTGGCGGTCGAATCCCTGGGACACGAAATCCTAATTCCTCTAAACGGGAAGACAATCGAGTTGCACGCTCAGCTTCACCTACAACGACTGCCTGGATTGGAGAGGACGACTCTACAATCAATAATTCAAATTTTGGGTATTTATTTTTTAGGCCCAATAGCCCATGCTCAAGATGGTTTTTTAACAACTTCAACTGAGCTCTTCGATCTCGACCGAGGTCTCCGTGAATTAGATCAAGTGATTTAAGTAAGGCAAAAGAAATGGCTGGAAGAGCCGCAGTCGTATAAATATAAGCCCTCGCAGTTTGAAAAATAAAATTAACGATCGTTTGATGCGCGACCACAAAAGCTCCAGAGAGTCCTGCAGACTTTCCTAGCGTCCCGATCAGAACAACACGCTCACTCGTTTGATTCGTAACTTCTAGGCTACCAAGGCCATTGGAGCCTAAAACGCCATAACCGTGGGCGTCATCGACGATGACCCAAGCATTATACTTCTCTGATAACTCATAAAGCGTGTCTAGATCGGCTTTATCTCCGTCCATACTGAACACTCCGTCGGTAACGATTAAGCGCAGTTCTGCAGTACTCTCATTGAGCATCATGGCTAAGTGATCATAATTAGCGTGTTTAAAAATTTTGACTGTTTTTTTACAAAGCCTTATTCCATCAATTAATGAGGCATGGTTAAGCTCATCAGAAAAAATCTCACAGTCGCCCTGCGCCAATGCTGTTATGACAGCAAGATTTGCCATGTATCCAGTCGAAAAGGTTATACATCGATTGTCAGATATGAGTCCAGAGAACAATTGACTGATCATATTCTCGAGCTCTTCGTGGGGAGCCATATGCCCACTAATAAGGTGGGACGCACCAGAACCACCACCCCATTTATCGATTCCGTCTTTCAAAGCAGCGATTACTTCAGGGTGACTTGCTAGGCTTAAATAATCGTTGGAACAAAAAAGAGTTTTTTCGGTGGAAATTGAATTGTCATGATTGTTTATACTTTGACGCGTTTGCGTAGGTGACTGGGCAATACGCTTTCTTCTCAAGAGCCCTGCAGTTTTGAGCCCGCTCAGTTTTTCTTCTAATTTTCTAAGCAAACTCAATCCGACACATCATCAATACAAAAAGCGATAGCATCCGCTAGGAACTCAGCTAACTCTTCCGATAAAACGTAGGGTGGAATGAGGTAGACCGTATTACCGATCGGTCTCGTAAGAATCTCATGCTCTCGGCCTCGCATATGAAATCGCTCCGCAAAGTGATCACTCGGATTCTTAATCTCAAAGGCGAGAATCATCCCACACTGCCTCATGTTTAATACGCGAGGATCGTCATGAAAACGACTAAAGGCGTTCGCTAGATGCTTCGCCTGCTCAGCAATGTCACTAGTGAGACCCTCATCAAAATGATCGAGTACCACGTTAGCCGCTGCACAAGCGATTGGATTCCCAGTATAAGAATGCGAATGAAGAAATCCTTTCGTAAAATCATCACTCAGAAACGAATCAAAAATCTCATCCGAACTAAGCACAATTGATAGTGGCAAATTCCCACCAGTTATCCCTTTTGACAGGAGAATAATATCCGGCCAATCAGTTTTACTCACTTGTTCCCAGGCAAAAAACGTTCCCGTCCTCCCGCACCCAACAGCGATTTCATCGGCAATTAGGTACACCCCATGGTCACGAGTAATTTGTCTTACACGGCGCAAATATTCAGGCGAGTGCATAGTCATTCCACCACCACATTGAACCCGCGGCTCAATCGTTAAGGCCGCGATTTCATTGCCGTGACTCTCAAGTAATGTGCGTAGAGCTTCGAGTGCTACATCTTCGTTTTCCTTACGGCTATCAGGCGCCTCCACGATATAAGTATCGTTTAAGAGTGCACGATATGAGTTTTGGAATAAAGGAACGTCCGTTACAGATAAAGCGCCAATGGTCTCTCCGTGATAACTATTCTTTAAACATGCAAACCGGTTTCTCGAGCCCTCTCCCTGAGCAGCTTTTGAGTGGAAGCATTGTTTTAAAGCAATTTCTACAGCACTGGAGCCATCCGACGCAAAAAATACATGCCCCAGGTTATTCGACGTCCTTGCTGCTAATCGCTCGGATAATTCAACCGCCGGTTCATGGGTACATCCGCCCAACATCACATGTGAAAGCCGATTTGCCTGCTCAACAATCGCATCTGTGATCCGCTTATTTGTATGGCCAAGAATATTGACCCACCATGAGCTCACGGAATCAAAGTAACGACGACCCGTATCATCATAGAGCCAACCATCATGGCCCGATTGAATAGCTAGTGGTGGACAAGATTGCAGTCGAGCCATTTGACTGCAAGGATGCCAAATAGAACTCAGACTTCTTTGGGATAACGACTTGGTAACTTTACTCAAATGGACAGATATCTTTAATCACGTTCATAACCTTTAATAATTATAATGTCTTCATTGCTTAGTCGCTATAGAAATTGAATTAGCAATCGAACTATATCCATTTTTTCTTACGAAAAAAGATCACGATTGCTGCTACTAAGCTGAGCGCAAAACACCAAAACCCCAGATATCCATAGCGCCAACTGAATTCTGGAATATATTTAAAATTCATTCCATACACTGCTGCCATGAAATTTAATGGCAGGAAAACCATGCTGATGATCATCAAACGATTGATCACTAAATTGGTTTTATAACTTGTCATACCCATGTATAGATTCAGCGTTTCGGACAAAATAGCTCTCTCTGTCGTGATATCACCGGACAAACGGTCGAGCGGCATGACTTGGCGACTTAAAAACGGTTGCGCGGATTCAGAAAGAAACTGAGAGCGACGAGTGGATAGGCCGTCAACTGATTCTCTCGCCGCAGCGACAGCATTTCTAAACCCTAACAAGGCAGCCGAAAGTGTCGAGAAATCATGG
>CAJQMS010000013.1 GCA_905479505.1 uncultured Burkholderiales Genera incertae sedis bacterium
TAAAGATGGGTTGTTCCATCAATTTCAACCGCAGGAGCTATGACAGCTGCCCCAGGCGCCCGTAATTTGAATTTAACGGGGTGATAGGCATCGGCTGAGAGTAGAAAGTTAATATCCCCCATGTCTTTCGCTAGTCGTTCGTATCGTAACCCCGTCGTCAACTGTACAGAGTAAAACTCGCCTTTTGGTGAAATTTGTATGAACCAAGGACTTTTCTCCTCACCGTTTATTGTCAACGGCATTGACCCTTCGATTAAGACTTTGGTAGTGAAGTCATCTTTTACGATTTCTACGT
Organism: uncultured Burkholderiales Genera incertae sedis bacterium; assembly: GCA_905479505.1. GTDB lineage: Bacteria > Pseudomonadota > Gammaproteobacteria > Burkholderiales > Eutrophovitaceae > Eutrophovita. The sequence continues at coordinate 296 of CAJQMS010000013.1, forward strand.
CATCAAGCACTAAATACTCTTCGGAAAGAGTAAGAAGTTGGTCAAGGGTGGCTTTGGTTTCTTCATCTAGCTCACCGAAAAGACTAAATTCAGCCTCAAAATCTACAGTAACCTCTTCTCCATCTATCGCTGACGCGATGTCTTTACCGCTTAGTTTTACCTCGAGTCCATCTGCCTTGCATCCGGTAAGGATACATGCGACAAACATAACCCCAGCAAGTTTGAAAAAGTGAACTCTGCTCATGTTAATCCTCAATATATTTAAAATCATTTCCAATTTAAGACTGATATCCATTTTTAGATCGTTTGGTTTTAGGTCAGTTTTATAGACTAAGTCAGACGATCACAGTGAATGCTATTCAGATAACAGAAAAATCTTACCACCCTTTTCCTCGATTAATAGTTTCTCCAAACGTTGGCCTTTACACGGCCCTGCAACACAAACACCTAAATCGGGTGAATAAATCGCCCCATGAGTCGCACAAATTAAAAACTGTTCGTCGTCGTCGAAAAACTGACCGTGCTGCCAATCTAGCTCCACTTGAATATGAGCACAACGATTGATGTAAGCGTGGGCGTCGTCTTTGTAACGGATAACAAATCCTGGAGCCTTTTCTCCATCAGTTCTTTCAACATCAAATCGAACGCCAACGCCCCCACTAACTAAGTCCGAGGACTGACAAATTAGCCGTTCTTCTTTAGCCACTCGATAACCTCATCAAAGCTTTGCAAATACGCTAAAGATTCAACGGCCATTAATTGGTCTATCTCATGGGCCCCGCAAGTTACAGCTAACGATTTTGCACCGGCATTTGCCGCAAGATTTAAATCATGCGTCGTGTCGCCAATCATGAGTGTCCGCTCCGGTATAACTCCGAGGTCATCCATAATATAATTGAGCATGTCAGGGTTTGGCTTGGGAAATCCTTCATCACCACAACGTGTCACCGAAAAAAGGTGGCCAAAATTCACTTTTTCTAGGGCTCGATCTAGGCCTTCACGGCTTTTACCAGTCGCAACTGCCAGAAGATATCCCCATTTAGCTAGATCCTCAAGTCCTTTCAATACATTTACAAAGGGGTAAATTGTTTTGTCTAACTTTAAAAAATGATGGCGATATCGGTCAACGATACCAGCATGCTGGGTCTTACTCAGATTCGGAGATAGATAGTTGAACGTGTCAACAAGTCCCAAGCCGATAACGTGTTTCGCGGCCGAATCGTCGGGGACTGGCAGCGCATTATCAGCGTAGGAATTTTGAATACTCTTCGCGATATGCCCAGTTGAGTCAACCAAAGTGCCATCCCAATCAAAAACGATCAGATCAAACTGTTTCATGCCTACGTTTCCCTTACCGATTTATCTCTATCGATAGACACCAAGACGTCACGAAGTTCCGCAGAAATAGGAGATTTAAGTTCTATTTTTGAGCCGTTTCTCGGATGTGAAAATGAAAACTGGTGCGCATGTAAGAACATTCTTCTAAGACCAAATTTAGTAAATTCTTTGTTCAGCCTGAAATTTCCGTACTTGTCGTCCCCTAAAATTGGGAAATGCAAATGTGCAAGGTGTACACGAATTTGATGTGTTCTACCCGTCTTCAAATTAGCCTGTACTAAAGTTGTTTGCCCGTGACTTTCAACTGAACGAACAAGAGTCAGTGATGGCTTTCCATCCAGCCTGTCAACAACCACCCGCCTTTCACCTCCTTTTGAGACATATTTGCGAAGGGCTAAGTCGATTTTGGAAACTTTAGTGTCCCATGCACCATGAACTAGTGCGAGATATATTTTTTTTGTTTGGTTTTCTCTGATTTGGCCGTGCAAACCAGTCAATGCTGACCTTGTTTTTGCAAGCAAAATAATGCCGGAAGTTTCTTTATCAAGTCGATGAACGAGTTCAATAAAGGGTTGGTTTGGCCTTGCTGCCCTGATATTTTCAATCAGACCGCTGGATATACCACTGCCTCCGTGAACAGCGAGTCCTGCTGGTTTATCAATTGCGAGGATATCATCATCTTCAAATAATACGTCGAATTTTTCGACACTCTTTAACGGAGCATGTTGTTTCTCAGCGATGCGTATTGGAGGAATGCGAAGTTTATCGCCCTCAGTCAATCTTCGACTCGGCCCCACTCTTCCACTATTCACGCGGACCTCTCCACTGCGCAAAATTCGATAAACGTGGCTTTTGGGTACTCCTTTGAGTATTTTGAGAAGATAGTTATCAATCCGCTGGGATTCGCCGTCAGGGCCAATCACAACTTGATTTACACGATCTTTACATAAGTTATTCATTTTCAATTATAATTCGACCACGAGTCGTTGAATGACGAGCACAACAGGTTCTTAAAGACCGTACGGCCTCCGGGGAGTTAACCCCGTTGCTAGTTAGCCGGATAGTTCTCAACGAAACAGTCAGGCGGCTCATCTTTAAAGGTTAATTTCGCTCACCTAAATAATGAAAAACGAAAGTAGCGATATAGTAAACGATTTACGCGCCTAGTATAGTGCGGGAGATTTGATAGGCCAACGCGAACAGCGCGGGGGCTAATGCAAGAAACCGGAAACATATTGAATTAGTAACGATTACTCGATACAAAGAAAGTTCTTATTTATTTAATTTAGTGAAATAGTTAAAAGAAACTATCCAGAATTAGCGCCGGTTTGATCTCCCACAGCGACATGTGCGCGGGGGAATATAAATGAAGCGAATGCTATTTAATGCGACTCACTCTGAAGAGCTCAGAGTCGCAATCGTCGATGGACAAACTCTACTCGACCTAGATGTAGAAACAACAGGTAAGGAACAAAAGAAAAGTAACATATACAAAGGAGTTATTACTCGCGTCGAGCCTAGCCTCGAAGCCGCCTTTGTTAATTACGGTGCCGATAGGCACGGATTCCTGCCGTTCAAGGAAATCAGTCGGTCTTATTTCAAAGACCCGAAAGCCAACCCTACCCGTGTGCGTATTCAAGAAGTTGTTTCTGAAGGGACTGAGGTCGTTGTTCAGGTTGAAAAGGACGAACGAGGGAACAAAGGAGCTGCCTTAACAACCTTTATCAGCCTTGCTGGTCGATATTTAGTCCTGATGCCTAACAACCCTCGCGGCGGCGGAGTTTCAAGACGCATTGAGGGCGAAGAGCGAGCTCAATTACGCGATGCCATGGACCAATTGGATTTACCGAAAGGCATGAGCGTCATTGCACGAACTGCTGGAATCGGTCGCAGTGCTGAGGAAT
>CAJQMS010000014.1 GCA_905479505.1 uncultured Burkholderiales Genera incertae sedis bacterium
TATTTCTGCGACGGTCTAGCTTGATTACTTTAAATTCCAGCGTTTTCTCTTCGTAAGGCGTTGTGTCTTTAACTGGCCTTACATCCACTAACGAACCTGGCAAGAACGCTCGGATGCTGTCTAGTGTCACTGTGAGGCCTCCCTTTACCCGACCTGAAACAAAGCCCTCTACGATTGCACCTTCCTCCATCGCCTTTTCCAAACTCATCCAAGCAGCTAACTTCTTAGCTTTTTCTCGGGATAGTTTGGTCTCACCGTAACCATCCTCAATCGACTCAATTGCCACTGAAACGTAATCACCAACACCTGCTTCAAGCTCACCCTTGTCATCTTTAAACTCTTCTAGAGCGATGTAACTTTCGGATTTCAGCCCCGCGTTGACTACTACAAAATTATGGTCGATGCGCGTAACTTCTGCAGTAATTACCTCTCCTGCACGCATTTCTTGACGCTGCAAGCTCTCTTCGAACATTGCAGCAAAACTTTCGGCTATTGGACTTTCGATATCAGTGGTTGTCATAAATAAATTTTAAATTTCTTGGGGGACGTTAACTAAAACTGTTAGATCCCCTCGATTAAATGTTAAAAAAACCGCTTTTTGAATGCATCACCTTTTAAATACCATTACAGAAGCGACTTACCGTTCAAATTTTGATAGATCTCAACAATAATTTGAACAACCTCTTCAATAGTCTTTTCGGTGCTATCAACCTCAATCGCGGACTCAGCTTGCTTCAGCGGAGATGCATCTCGGGAGGAATCTTGCGCGTCTCGCTCCCTCATCTCATCAACAAGACTCTCCATTTTAACATGCTTACCGCTTTCTACCAACTGCGCATGCCGTCTCTTAGCGCGCTCTTGTTGAGAAGCGGTTAAGTAGATCTTTAACTGCGCTTTCGGAAAGACCGTAGTGCCCATATCTCTTCCGTCAGCTACCAAACCGGGAGCACTTAAAACATTACGTTGAATACCATACATCTTATCTCGAACGAGCTGACTTTTAGCGACTTGGCTAGCCGCCATCGAGACCATCTCGTCTCGGATGCGCAGCGTCACATTTTGTCCATTGAGAAAAAGCTCCTCACCGGTTACCTCTATTTTTAAATCCATTAAAAAAGTGTCGACCATGTCCTTATTATCAAGATCGAAGTTAGTACCATCAGTCAAATAAGCTAATCCAACAGCCCTGTATAACGCTCCACTATCAAGATAAGAAAGGCCCAGTCGCTTGGCAACCTTCTTTCCAACTGTTCCTTTTCCAGAACCGCTGGGGCCGTCAATAGTTATGACTGGAGCCTGCAATGTGGAGCTCAACACATCAAAAAATTTTGGAAAAGTTTTATTAACGCACGATGGATCATTAATGGTGATGTCGACACCCGAAAAACAAACTAGGGAAAAACACATTGCCATACGATGGTCGTCGTATGTATCAATAGCGACACCTTTTCTAAAATACTTTGGAGGTGTGATTTCTAACCCGTCTTTGTGCTCGGCAACAATCGCTCCAAGCTTAGTTAACTCCGCAGCCATAGCTGACAGCCTATCGGTCTCTTTTACGCGCCAATTTTCGATATTTCGAAGCCGACACGGGCCATTCGCAAATAATGCGATGACGGCAAGCGTCATCGCTGCATCAGGAATATGATTAAGATCCAAATCAAATGCTTTCACGTTCCTGTCGCTCGGCATACTAACGGACACCCCTCTATCATCCCAAGCGACATTTGCACCAATTTCACGCAATATCGTTAATAACTCAATATCACCTTGAATACTATTTTCAGGAATATTTTTAATTAGAACGGGGCCTTGTCCTAACATTCCCGCTCCAAAAAAATAGGACGCACTGCTCGCATCTCCCTCAATTTCGTACACGCTCGGATTACGGTAACCCCGTGATCCGTCGATATGAAACTCTTTCCAATCCTGATTAACCACTTCAACGCCAAAAGAGCGCATCAGATCCAAAGTAATCTGAACATAGGGTTTAGAAACTAGAACGCCGGAAACCACAATAGAAACCTTTTGCCCAGTTAACGGCAGAGCAAGCAACAAGCCAGTTAAAAATTGACTCGATATATCGCCTCTAATTTGAATAGGGGCGCTTAAGTTAGTTTGATCTGACTCTCCGACCCTCAATGGTAGATAATTTTCTTGTCCTAGATAACTGATATTCGCGCCGATTGACATCAACGACTCAACTAAGTCGCCAACTGGTCTTTCATGCATTCTGGGTATCCCACTTAACTCATACTGACCTTTCATCAATGCCAATACCGGCACTAAAGTGCGAACCGCGGTACCCGCATTTCCTAAGAACAGATTAGCCGCATTGTTGGGAAACGTTCCTCCGCAGCCATGAACTATCGTGCTCCCACCGCTTCGTTTTATGACTATCCCTAAATTATTCAATGCCTCAACCATCACGACCGTATCGTCAGATTGAAGTAATCCTATAAGTTCTGTCGACCCGGGCGAAAGAGCGGCTAGCATTAATGCACGATTAGAAATACTTTTTGAACCTGGAATTACAACTGTGCCGCCGGAACCAAAGGGCGCTGTCAGGACGACCTTTTGATCATCCTGAGATGCGATCATTGTTTAGATGCCCAGTTGTTGCGAGCAGTTGATGCATCATTAAATATTCGCTCTATCGCCTCAAAATCTTCTGATCTCAACAAACCCTGAATATTTTTAAGATTGCCGATAAATGCCTCCAGATCCTCAAGGATATGGGTTCGGTTTGCACGACAGATATCTGTCCACATCTCTGACGAACTGCCCGCAATTCGAGAAAAATCTCGGAAACCACCGGCTGCAAAGTCAAACAATTCTGACGCGTCACTTCTTCTGTTCATCATCTCGACTAGACAATAGGAAACAACATGAGGAAGATGGCTAACCGCCGAAAAAATCTTGTCATGTGCGGCCTCAGGCATGGTAACTACGCGGGCGCCACAGCTATCCCACAAACCTTTTACCGCACTCACTGCCTCACCATGCGTCTCTTCTAACGGACAAAGAATTACATTTTTGTCATCGAACAACTCAGGATCTGCAGCTCGAGAACCGGTTTTTTCCGACCCAGCTATCGGATGCCCCGGAACCACGTACCCCAAGCGCTCAGGGATTATTTCTCTCGCCAATTTAGCAAAGTCACCCTTGGTGCTGCCTACGTCAGTGACTAATATTTTTTCGTTACGACCGGTTCGAATTTTTTTTAACACCGACTCGACTTGCCTCACTGGAACGGCAATAAGAATCATATTAGCGTCCAATGCATCGCGAACATCAGTAACCGCGACATCAATCAATCCCGCATCAAGAGCGTGCTCTAGATTTTGTTGGCCTCGGCCAACTCCGATTATTTCTCCTACTGAATGCTGCCGTTTCAAACGAGAAGCAACTGAACCTCCAATTAAGCCCACACCGACGATTGCAATTCGATCTATATAAAATTTATCCATTTTTGATCAAAGACGAAGGTCTCTCATAACAGCATGTAAAGCTTCGATAAACCGAGTGTTTTCATTCTCAAGTCCAATACTTATTCGAAGGTGATTAGCGAGATTATATCCGCCAACCGGCCGAGTTATAATTCCACGCCGCAAAAGTCTTTGATAAATTTCAATCCCCTCTTGTTCAAACTCAACAGTGAGGAAGTTACCGTAGGATGGGATATATTTTAATCCAAGGCCTTCGATCGACGACAATAACGCCTTCATCCCCTCATTATTAACAGCAACTGACGCCGATACGAACGCATCATCTTTTAAGGCGACTGCTGCTGCAGCTAACCCAAAGCTATTGACATTAAAAGGCTGACGCACTCGATTCAAGATATTTGCTAACTCTGGATTCGCCATCCCATAACCCACTCTTAGCGACGCCAAACCATAAATTTTTGAAAAAGTACGGGTGACTAATAAATTAGGAAAACGATTAATCCAGCTTACGCTCGCTGACTGTAACTCTGCAGGCAAATACTCATAATAAGCCTCATCAAGAATGACCACCACATTTGACGGAACCTGCTCAATAAACCTCAGAATGTCCTCTGGTGAAATGAAAGTCCCAGTTGGGTTATTTGGATTCGAGACAAATATGATTTTAGTATTATCCTGAACTGTCTCGAGCATGCGTTCGAGATCATGACCGAATTCTTTTGACGGCACCTCAAGACCCTCAGCGCCGCGGCCCTGAGTCGCGAGCTTGTTAACCACAAAACAAAACTCAGAGTAAACTGCGGACTGATCCCCATTCAAAAACGCCATTGCAGCCATTTCTAGAATATCGTTGGATCCATTACCGAGAATAATAGAATCCTGAGGCACCTGTAATTTATCGCTGATCTGACTCTTAAGTATAAAACCACTGCCGTCTGGATAGCGCGCCGCTTCACCCAACTGACTTGCCAACGACGGGCCGACAAGGGGACTACAGCCTAGAGGGTTTTCGTTTGAAGCTAATTTTACAATGTCTTCAAGCTCGAATGAAAACTCTCTGGCTAACTCATCAATTGGCTTGCCCGGCTGGTAAGGCGCTAACTTTTGAACACACTCTAAAGCTGATGGACTATTTTTCATCGCAAAACTCACTACCGTATTCTCTAGACTGTTTTTGGGTAGGAGCCAAGCAATTTAAAAAATCCAGATTTAGCCTGCACCTCAGAAAGCGCCATTTTCATTTTCTCATCGTTTTGATGCCCCTCTAAATCGATGAAAAACATATACTCCCAAAGACCTACGCCAGAGGGCCTAGATTCTAACCGAGTCATTTGGATACCGTTCGCAGCCAAAGGCTCGAGCACTGCTAAAATCGCTCCTGGCGTATGCTGCGCCGCTAGAACAATAGATGTTTTGTCAAGCCCTGATGAGTCGACCTCACTCTTTGAAATCACACCAAAACGTGTTGTGTTGTCCGCTCGATCCTCAATCGAAGAATTCACTACTTTTAAACCGTAATGCTCTCCAGCCAAGGCACTCGCAATTGCGGCTGAGCGGTCCTCCTTAGCTGCTAATTTTGCAGCAGCAGCGTTACTGCCTATCGGTATTAATTGCGCTCTTGGATGGCGTTGCTCAAGCCACTTTTGACATTGAGACAAACTCTGAGAGTGAGAATATATTTTCTCGATGCTTCCGGCCTCCTCATTACTGAGTAGGTTATGACGCACAGGCAAACCTACTTCTCCGGACAACACCAACGAGCTCTCAAAAAGCAAATCGAGAGTTCTACTGATCGCCCCCTCTGTAGAGTTTTCAAGAGGTACGACGCCGTAGGTGGCAGCGTCCGACGATACTGCCTTAAATACCTCATCAATCGTCGCACAATAAACTACGTTCACAACGGAACCGAATTGTTTGAGCACTGCCTCTTCACTAAACGTACCCGCTGGTCCCAGACATGCCACACCAAGCTTCTCTTCTTGTGCACGGCAGGAAGAGATAACCTCTGTAAACAAGCGTGATATGGTCTCGTTAGATAAGGGCCCTTGGTTGATTTTGTGCAACCGACGATGGACCTGCGCTTCACGCTCTGGTCGATAAACAACTCCTTGCTTCTTTGCTTCGCCTACCTGCCTAGCAATGTCAGCTCGTTTGTTTAAAAGCTCTAAGAGTGCCTCGTCGATGGAGTCAATCTCTCGCCTGAAGTCAGTTAAGTTATCACTCATACTTAGTGCTGGGCTCCATTCAAATAACGGACGCGTGTCACGCCCTCAATAGCTTTAATCGTATCCAACACATCATCGCCAACAGAGTCATCTACGTCAACCAACGTCACTGCAATCTGATTCAATGATTTGTTAATCATATTGTGAATATTGAGCTTAGCATTCCCTAATACTGTTGAAACTTGGCTCACCATGTGAGGTACATTTTCGTTTATTACGGCTATTCTAAAAGGGGACTCCCGACTCATCAACACATTGGGGAAGTTAACGGAATTCACAATGTTGCCATCTTCCAAATAACCTCGAATTTGGTCAACCACCATTAATGCACAATTTTCTTCCGCTTCAACCGTAGAAGCTCCTAAATGAGGTAGCGCAATAACACCAGCAACACCAATGAGGGAGTCATTCGGAAAATCACAAATATATTGCTTTAATTTTTTAGCACGAAGAGCGTCAACGAGTGCTTCATTATCAACAACAGCCCCTCTGGAAAAATTCAAAAGAACAGCATCTGGACTCATCAAGGCCAGGCATCGCTTATTAATTAAATTCTTGGTTGCGTCGTTTAATGGAACGTGTAGTGAAACGAAATCAGACTCACGCACTAAGTCCTCGATGGACCCCGCTTTTACTACGCCCGACGGCAATCCCCAAGCCGCGTCAACAGTGATCCCTGGATCATAGCCGACGACTCGCATACCAAGCCTCAGGGCAACATCGGCAACTAAACTACCAATTTTTCCTAAGCCAATAATACCCAGAGTCCGGCCCGGCAATTCACGACCGGCAAACTTTTTTTTGCCTGACTCTACATTTTTAGCGAGTTGCCCATCGACTTGCAACTCCCTAACAAAGTCCATTGCACCAACTAAATTTCTACTGGATAACAGCAATCCTGATAACACTAACTCCTTGACAGCATTTGCATTTGCTCCGGGAGTGTTGAAGACCGGGATACCCGCAGCGGCCATCCGATTTATATTGATGTTATTGGTACCCGCACCCGCTCGGCCCACGGCCAACAAACTATCCCTTGGCTCAAAATCAAGTAAATTTGCAGATCGCACCAATATCGCATGTGGATCCTCTAACTTATCACCGTGAACATAGCTGCCAGCCGGAAACTTATTAAGTCCGGCTTTAGCGATGTTATTCAAAGTCTGTACTTTAAAAACCATATCTTGAGACATAAAAACTCCCTATCCGTGCTTCTGTTCAAATTGCCGCATAAACCCAAGTAACGCCTCAACTCCCTCTAGCGGCATTGCATTGTATACAGACGCTCGAATACCCCCTACCGAACGATGCCCTTTTAACTGCAGTAATCCACTATCACCAGCATCTTTCAAGAACAAGCCCTCTAGACTTTCGTCATGAATCCTAAATGGGATATTCATACGAGAGCGGACACTTTTATCAATAGGACTATGATAGAAAGCGGTCGAATCGATCTGATCATAAAGCATCGACGATTTATTGATATTTTGCCGTTCAATTTCAGCTAATCCACCTTGCTGCTCCAACCACTTAAACACTAATCCGGCCATGTAAATAGCATACGTTGGTGGCGTGTTAAACATGGACTGGTTCTCAGCCTGAACCGCGTAACTGAACATCGATGGAAGTTCGACTGCGCTTCGCTCAATCAAATCTCGACGAACGATTACGATTGTCAATCCGGCTGGGCCAATATTTTTCTGTGCACCAGCATAAATCAAGCCGAACTTTGAACAGTCAATGGGCTTGGACAAAATATGCGATGACATGTCAGCAACCAGTGGTCCCGGCAAATCATCAGGGTAATTATGGAATTCGACTCCACCAATTGTTTCATTCGACGTGATGTGAACATAACTAGACTCTGCACTTAAATCCCAGTCATCAATATGGGGAATATCCGCGAAATTTCTACTTTCAGAGCTAGCTACAACGTTCACTGACCCTAATTTTTTGCCTTCTTTAATTGCTTTCTTTGACCACTGACCGGTACAAACATAGTCAGCAGGAAGTCCATCCAGCATTAAATTCATGGGAAGCATAGAAAATTGGGCTGTAGCTCCACCCTGTAAAAACAAAACCTCGTAATCTTTTGTGAGCCCCAAAAGGGACCTCAGAGTTAACTCTGCATCCTCAGCAATACTTAAAAACTCTTTACCACGATGACTCATCTCAGTCACAGACATCCCAGAACCTGACCAATCAAGCAGCTCCTCTTGTGCCTGCTCTAAAACTGACCTGGGAAGCACCGCTGGTCCGGCGCTAAAATTATAAATTTTCCTCACAAAAACCTCTTTAATTTAATTTGTCGCTTAGAATGGACAAAGACAAGCCACGTAACGCGTATAGAAATTAATCCGCCAAATCACTCGAATCTATTTCCCCTGCAACTTCGTCCTGCTCTTTCACCTTGACTAGCCCAGCTAATTTTTCGTCAGCGCCAAGATTAATCAGTCGCACTCCCTGCGTCGCCCTACCCATCTCACGAATCTGACTTACAGGGCTTCTGATCAAAACGCCGCCAGTCGTGATTAACATAGTTTCATCTGTCTCGGTAACCAACTTTGCAGACACGACTCGACCGTTCCGCTCACTGGTCTGAATAGCAACCATTCCTTTTGTTCCTCTGCCGTGCCTTGTGTACTCGACTACTTTAGTTCTTTTGCCGTAACCGTTCTCTGTCGCGGTCAGTACACTTTGTTCCTCATCATCTACGACAACTAATGAGATCAATACATTTTCATCAGGCAAACGCATCCCTCTTACTCCGCGCGCAGTCCTCCCCATTGCTCGCACATTACTTTCAGCAAAGCGAACCGCCTTGCCGCCATCTGAAAACAGCATGACATCGTTTGAACCATTGGTAATAGAAACTCCAACAAGGTGATCACTAGCCTCCAAATCAACGGCAA
>CAJQMS010000015.1 GCA_905479505.1 uncultured Burkholderiales Genera incertae sedis bacterium
GGATGTTTTTGTCTACACGGTTGATGATCTTGGAGAAATTATCAAAGATGGCATGAAAAACCGAGAAGCAGCTGCGGCTGATGCCGAGAAAATCATAAACGATAGATTGGTTCACTTTCAGTCTAAGCTCGATAGAGCAAAAACAGTTCCAGTTATTAAAAAATTTCGACAATATGGAGAGCGAATTATGCAAAGCGAATTAGAAAAAGCGCTCGCCTTAATAGCGAAAGGAGAGGCGCCGGAGACGGTAGTAAAATCTTTATCGAGAGCTATATCGAACAAGTTTATGGACGAGCCAAGTCGGGCGCTGAGTAACGATTCGCGTGACCAGAAATCAAATCTCACGGAAGCCTTGCAAAGATTGTTTAGGTTGGACCAAGATTAGATGAAACGATCATTAATGGATAAGCTGGAGAAGCTCTCCGTGAGATACGAGGAGTTGAATGCATTGATGAGCTCGGAGGACGCTACTGCGGACATGAGTGTGTTCACGGGATGGACGAGGGAACATTCGGAGCTAGAGCGGATTGTTTCAGATTACCGTCACTACTTAGTTGCAGAAAGGCAAATTGTGGCAGCTAAGGAATTGCTCAGTGATCCCGAAATGAATGAGTTGGCCAAAGCGGAAATTATCGAGGGCGAGGATACTAAAAATCACCTTGAGAGTTCATTACAGAAAGCCTTATTACCTAAAGACCCTAATGATGATCGAAATGTGTTTCTGGAGATAAGAGCAGGGACTGGTGGCGACGAATCAGCACTTTTCGCTGGAGATTTGCTACGAATGTATTTGAAATATGCCGAAAAGAATAGGTGGACTGTAGAGATAGTCTCGCAGAATGAATCCGATCTCGGTGGTTATAAAGAAGTCGTCGTTAAAATCAGTGGTGAAAAAATTTATGCACAACTGAAGTTTGAGTCCGGTGGCCATCGAGTGCAGCGAGTTCCAGAGACGGAGACCCAAGGAAGAGTTCATACAAGCGCTTGCACAGTAGCTGTCTTGCCTGAGGCGGACCAATTAAAAGATGTGGAGATTAATATGAGTGAACTTCGTATTGATACTTACCGTGCTTCTGGAGCGGGAGGCCAACATATTAACAAGACCGACTCTGCTATACGGATTACCCACCTTCCCACGGGATTGGTTGTTGAGTGTCAGGAGGGCCGTTCACAGCATAAAAATAAGGCGCAAGCATTATCCGTGTTAGCCTCGAAGCTGAACGCGCAGCAGGTTCAAGCCCATCAGATGAAAGAGGCGGCGGCTAGGAAGACTTTAATTGGAAGTGGCGATAGATCGGAGAGAATCAGAACTTACAATTTCCCTCAAGGCCGTTTGACTGAGCACAGGATTAATTTGACGCTTTATAAGCTTGCTCAAATTATGGAAGGTGAGCTAGATGAGGTGGTCAATAATCTACTTTCTGAGCACCAAGCCGAGTTGTTAGCTATTGCATCGCAGTAGTCTGAATATTTATCTATGACAATAATCGACTCCTTTGAGTCCGATATAGCTAAGTTAGTTAAGACGTTTAATATTTCGAGGTCTGAAGCTATCAGTGAAGTTAAGATCATATTTGCGTATGCGAATGATTTACCCTCTTTGAACTTGATCATGGACCCGACTGTTATGTCGGAATCAACCAAGATCAAGAAATATAAAAAGCTATTTAAAGAACGACTGCAAGGAAAGTCGGTCGCCTATATCTTAGGACGTAAAGAATTTTACGGACTGGCTTTCAGTGTGAATGACTCAGTATTAGTCCCAAGGCCTGATACGGAACTCCTTGTGGACTTAGCGATAGAAAAGATAGAACGATATGACTTAAAAAGGGTGTTGGATCTCGGTACCGGATCCGGAGCGATTGCTGTTTCACTTGCTGTTAAGATGCCGAATTTAAATATTGTGGCGACGGACAATTCCGCTAAAGCTCTTGAGGTTGCGGTAAGCAATGCCGATGTTTTATGCCCTCAATCACCGATTACTTTTCTCCGTAGTGATTGGTTTTCCAAGATTTCTGGTGAGTTTGACTTAATTGTGTCAAATCCGCCATACATTGCGTTGGATGATTCACATTTAAATCTTGCGGATCTTCGTTTTGAGCCAAAGCAAGCACTTGTTTCAGGGGCGGAGGGACTAGATGCGCTTCGGTTGATTATTAGTCAATCTAGGAATTTTTTGGCTAAAAATGGATGGTTGTTGGTAGAGCACGGTTATGAGCAGAGGGGCAGCTGTCTTGAATTGCTTGGAGCCGGAGGTTTTTCTCAGTTATTTTGTGACTCAGATTTAGGAGGCAACCCTCGTGTTAGCGGTGGTAAAATATAATCTAACGCAAACAGGAATCTAATTTTTCTCTGTAACGTTAGGATTCTATGTAATTTGATGGTAGTTAAAAAAGGAATTTAAATGGACGCGAACGAATTAATTAAGCAACAAGTAACGGGAAACTCAGTTGTTCTCTATATGAAGGGGTCTCCAGATGCGCCTATGTGTGGGTTTTCGGCTGCGGCAGTTCAGATGTTAGAGGCTTGCGGCGTAGAGGATGTTGCCACTGTTAATGTGTTGGCTGATGAGGATATTCGTCAAGGGATTAAAGATTATTCTAATTGGCCAACAATTCCCCAGCTTTACATTAACGGTGAGTTTGTGGGTGGCTCGGACATCATGCGCGAGATGTATCAGTCGGGAGAGTTGCAGAAGTTATTTGAAAAATGAATAGCGGTGAGGGTATAAAAAAACCAGCTTAGGCTGGTTTTTTTATACCCTCTTGTGGCCAAATTAACTAATCTCGATTCGTCTCCGTTTTGTTAAATGCCAAATTTCAATTATAAGAATAGCTATAAAACAAACCAACGCCCACTCTGCGATGGATAAACCCGCGAATTTCCATAAAACCACAGAGCAATCACCTGTGCCTCGAAAAATCATGGGTAATGCTTGAGCTAGGGGAAATGTGTCGACGACGAATCCTAGATCGGCGCCACAGTCAAAAATCTCAGGTGGGTTATGTTCGAGCCACGTGTGTCGCAGGGCGACACCAGCGCCAAACCCCGAAAAAAGAATGATCAGCCAATTCAGCATTCTTGAAAAGACACTTTTTGAGGAGATAGGTAACGAGACTAGAGCAAGGATCCCAATGATAATAAACGCGTATCTTTGGAGGATACACATCGGGCAAGGAGCAAGTCCCTCGCTATGTTGAAGAAATAGGGCGAAGGCAATGAGCCCCGAGCAGCCTAGAAATTCCGCACTTCGAATATGGGTTTTAGATATCGTCATTTTCAACCCAGTTACGAGCCTTCAATATGGCTTTGTTTACCGCTAATGATCCAGTTCCGCCGATATGATTGCGACTCTCTAGTGCCGCCTCTGAGGATAATTTTCCAATCATTTCCTCATCAATCATTGGGCTAACAGCTTTAAGTTCTTGGATTTTTAAATCAGAGATGTCGCATTTTCTCTCGCTTGCCAACTTGACGACTTTAGCTACGATCTCGTGGGACTCTCTGAATGGGAGACTTTTGCGAACAAGATGATCTGCAAGATCAGTGGCTGTTGCAAAGCCTTTAGCGGTGGCTTTGTACATCGCATCTTTATTCACTGATATCCCAGTTAACATGTCCGTGAACACTAGAAGTGTGTCACGAATTGTTTGTGCTGTATCAAATAATGGTTCCTTATCCTCTTGGTTATCTTTATTGTAAGCCAATGGCTGACCTTTCATAAGTGTAAGTAATGACACCACATGCCCATTAACGCGTCCTGTTTTTCCGCGCACTAATTCTGGGACGTCAGGATTTTTCTTCTGAGGCATCATAGACGACCCTGTACAGAATCGATCAGCAATTTCGATGTATTGGAATTGCGGGCTCATCCAAAGTATCAGTTCCTCTGATAAGCGTGACAGGTGCATCATAATTAAGGCTACTGTAGTGCAAAATTCTATAGCAAAGTCACGATCAGAAACTGCATCCAGTGAATTTTCGCAAACACCCTCAAAACCTAGCTTTTCAGCAACATTTAGGCGATCAATATTAAAAGTTGTTCCAGCTAGTGCGCCAGATCCGAGAGGAAGTCGATTCACACGGTTACGAAGACTTGATAATCGTTCCACATCACGCTTAGTCATTTCGAAATAAGCCATTAAGTGATGAGCAAATGAAATTGGCTGGGCGACTTGGAGGTGGGTAAGTCCAGGCATAACTGTGTGCACATGTTTTTCCGCTAGATCGAGCAGATTTGATTGAAATCGGCGGATTAGCGTGACTGTTGAATCGATCTGGTCCCTGACGTAGAGTCTGATATCTGTTGCGACTTGGTCATTTCTAGATCGGGCAGTGTGAAGCTTTTTCCCTGCGTCTCCAACCAACTCGGTGAGTCTGCGCTCAATATTTAAATGAACATCCTCGTAGTCAAGAGACCAATTGAATTTGCCTTCTTGGATCTCGCTTTCAATATCCGCAAGCCCAGTCTTGATGGCCTGAAGATCATTATCATTTATGATTTTCTGTGAGCACAACATTTCAGCGTGAGCGATCGAGCCTCGAATATCGTATTCAGCTAGCCGATAATCAAAGTTGACTGACGCCGTGAATCGTTTGACTAACTCGTCCACAGGCTCTTCAAAGCGGCCAGACCATGCCTTCTCCAATTTTTTATTATTTTTAGTAGTCATAGAAGTTTATTAGTTTGTACCTATACAGTGCAGGAAGACTATTTTAGTGCTTTTAGCAGTGAAATTAACATTAATGATGAAAATATATCGAAAACAAATGTTTCGCACCCCGAGGTGAATGATGCTGTTCCGGTAGCGTACTATGTTAGCTAATGTAAATATTAGCTTTTAGACGTTTGTGCGCGCGGTATCCGGTTAAATTTATTTATGGCCAGAATAATGAGACAATTTATCTTTCTAACTGGAAGTGATTTGAATGGATAAAGTGACTATCGCGACTCGGGAGAGCGCGTTGGCGTTATGGCAGGCCAATAGAATTAAACATTTACTGATTGCTGGTGATCCCCAGTTGCGGGTTGATATCCTAGGGATGACAACGGAGGGCGACCAAAAATTAGAAACATCATTAGCAAAAATCGGTGGTAAAGGATTATTTGTTAAAGAACTAGAGCAAGCGATGCTAGATGGTCGGGCGGACATTGCGGTTCATTCCATGAAGGATGTCCCCGTGAATCTTCCGATCGGGTTCTGCATGCCGGCAATACTAGACCGAGAGGATGTGAGAGACGCATTTGTTTCGGTTAAATATAAGACTCTCGATGACGTTCCCAACGGCGGAGTCATTGGCACTTCCAGTCTGAGGAGAGAGAGTCAACTAAGGAATCAATTTAAGGGAGTTGAGGTAAAGCCACTGCGTGGAAATGTTCAAACTCGACTTAGAAAGCTCGATGAGGGGCAGTTTGACGGCATTATTTTGGCTGCCGCTGGTCTGGAACGTTTAGGGCTCAAAGCGCGGATTGCTCAATATTTATCAGTGGATGTAAGCATTCCATCCGTAGGTCAAGGAGCCTTGGGAATTGAATGTCTGGAGCGTCGAGTGGATATTTGTGAATTGTTGTCAAGGTTGGATCATTTTCCTACGAGGACTTGCGTAGAGATGGAGCGCTTTGTGTCACGTTCTTTAGGAGGTTCGTGTACCTCCCCGCTCGGGGCTTATGCGCGATTTTTCGAAGATGAGCTGGAGATGAGTGCATTCGTCTCATTGCCAGACGGGTCAAAATGTTTACGTGTCTCGGGCGTAGAGGAGGGTAGCCTAGACGGCCGCTCAAGATTAGAGAAAAAATTGATTCATGACTTAA
>CAJQMS010000016.1 GCA_905479505.1 uncultured Burkholderiales Genera incertae sedis bacterium
ATCAGCTGATTTTTCTAAATTCTGCTCAATGCCAACTCCGCTCTGGTAAAGACTTCCTACCAGGTATGCCGACTCCATACTTCCTTGAAGAGCTGCCTTCTCGTACCAAATTAATGCTTGCGATAAGTTTGGTTGTCCCAAAAGTCCTGCATAATATATATAACCAACAATCTCTTGTGCACCGGAGTGTCCAGATTCAGCAGCTTGGAGGTACGCGGATATCGATTTCTGAAAATCTCTCTCAACCTCTGCCCCCTCAAAGTACAAGGCACCAGCAATCAATGCCGCCTTGTTACTACCATTTTGGGCAGCCAGTCCGTACCACATCGCGCCTTTTTCAGCGTCACGAGTAACAAACGTGCCGGTAAGATATAAATTCCCAAGATACTCCTGAGCTCTCGTGAAACCTTGGTTTGCACTCGCCTCGAACCAATCTAAGGCTAAGGAAAAGTCTTGAGGAACACCTCTGCCGTTAAAATAACAATCACCCAAATAAAACTGTCCTTGTGAATCACCAGCACGAGCAGCTTTTTCAAAAATATTTACGGCTGTTGCATAATCTTCAGCCTCATAAGCGAGCCTCCCGTCTTCCACATTGGCTTGTGCCTGCGCACAAAACATCAAGACGACCAGTAAAGTGATTCGAGACAACATCATGACGACTCTATAAAGTATAGGTTTAGGATCATTACCAAATTAATTAAAAACTAGAATCAAACAGTATCAGTAACATAGCGCCTCGCTTTATGAAAGGCAAGTGGCGCCCTTAGTCAGAAAAACGCTTCCATGCGACAGAAGAACGTCGCACGAAAATATCAAGTAAATAGCTCAGCAGCGCTATAAGCATTAAAAAAGGCCATAGTGCGACTCGTTTCTGTACCGAATCTTCACCAGGCATAAAAACGTCTTCCGCTTTAGCGTCAAGCTCCCCACCCGTTGCTAGCGCAACGACAGATAGTAAGTCTAAATCAGGACCAGAGAATCGATATTCAGCTGGAAAGCCAGGAAAAATCGACCTTGACCCTGCCATATCGACGACCTCACTTGAAATACCGCCCTTTGATTTGAGAGAAGCCGAAATCGCCTGCTGCCCGGCGAAAGGAACTCTAAGCTGATACTGACCTGGGCCGATTTGAGACATATCAACAGATTGAACCTCATCACCTATACTCAGATTTAGCTCTGGCGATAGTTTATTTCGGTACTCGCCATCATCATTTAGCAATGTGAGATTAAAAACCGCCGCATTACTCTGCCTCTCCCCACTGAAAAAGACCGTCGTTGAGCCGAGCTGTTTCAAAACGCTCCGCGTTAATTGTGACCAGAATTTACCATAGCCATCCCATTGAATCCAATCTGCAGACCAACGGTTTTTAACGTCAGATGTGAAAAAGACTGTCTTACCTAAACCATACTGCCACCTGGTTAACAACGGAGCTCCTTGTTGGGTAACCAATATAGTTTCAGCCGTGTCTTTCGCCTTTACTGCGACATGCCCCTTCAGAGGCGGGGCACTTTGAAGGTCAATCCCAGACAATGAGCCTATAGGCTGTTGCAAAACAGTTAGGATGGACTCCTCTACCAAGCTAGTGCCAACGACTTTCTTTGTTTCCTCAGTAAAAATCTGAGGAATAGACTCTGCCGACAACGCTAAATAGTTTCGCCCCCCTCCCCAATCTGCGAGCTGACGCATCAAACCCGGATTACCTCCCTCGCCAATCGTGACTGTAGAAAGAACGATGTTGCTATCTTTCATGCGGGTCAGTAACCGCTCGTATTGATTGGGAGCGGTATCACCATCAGAGAGCAAAATGACATGCTTAGTAGGCACTTCTAAATCTTTTAGTAATCGATAAACAATGCCCAGCGCTGGATAAATATTGGTCTGTCCACTAGCTTGTATACGGCTAACGAGTGCCTCAGCTTTTCTTTTAGACCTCACAGGCTCCACTGGAACAGGCACGTAGGGCTGTGAATCAAACGCGACAACACCGAAGAAATGTTGCTCCTCTAATAAATCCAGAGATGCTCTAGCCGCTTCTTTTGCATACTCGATCTTACGACCCTTCATACTGTATGAGCGATCGATAGCAATCACTAGGGCAATATCCTTACGTTTTTCTTGAGCTTTAAACTCTGCTGGCAGTATGTCCTCAATGACCGTGCCGGAGTAGCCCTCATCACCAAAAGTGTTTTCACCACCAGCGAAAATTAATCCACCACCGAAATCCTGAACATAACGTTTAATATCCCTCATTGAATTCGGAGTGATTTTCGTAGCCGGCATGTCGGAGACAATGAGCGCATCAAATGACTTCAACTCATCATATTGGGGGACAACATTTTGAACCACCACTTCAAATCCGGCCTCAGATAACGCTGAGCTCAAGTAAGATGATGCGCCCGTCGCCCCTTCGAGATACAAAATTTTCGCCTTTTCCTCAACCCAAGCGCTAATGTTAGTCACGTTATTCCCCAAATACGAATCATTTGGAACACTCATCGATATTTCCAAAGGCACTAAGCCCACGTTTGAAACTGCGAAGTTCATCTCAAGATCGTTAAAGCCCTTCGAAACAATGTGTATTTTCTTTGCTACGAGGCGATCGTTATGCTGGACGGAGAGTTCAACCGAACCTTCTTTCGGACTATAGATTGTTATGAGTACCGTGATCATTTCTGACTCCCTGATTCGCTTAGGGAGCTTGACATCGGCAATCCACGAATCTTCAGCCTGCGCAGAATCCGCAACCATAGGGTAAATACGCACTCCGGATTTTTCAGCGGGCTGAATTAAGTCCACCAATGAGCCCTCTGTTTGATTTCCATCGGAAAACAAAACAATTCGCTTAATATGGTCACCACCCAATAACGCGAGGGATTCATCCACCGCCGCCTCTATATTAGTTCCTGACTGCTCCACATAGCTAGTATCCTCCGACCTTTCATCCCTCCCCAGATCCGCGATTGTTATTGACCGGGCATTATCCGTAGAGGACACCACACTCCGATTTTTACCAAATACAACTATCTTAGATTCAGACGGTTGATAGCCAACCTGAACCCTATCAATCCAGTTAAGGGCCTTATCTATGAAACTCGTAGCGACGCTTCTAGAGACGTCCAACACATAAATGACAGAGACTTCTTGACTAGCGTATTTATAAATAGGCTGAGTCAATCCTAGAATTACCGACAAAACACAAAAAGCCCGAATAAGAGTTAACCACTTTAGATGTCTCTGACCAAGAGTCGTCTTTGTATTTAGGGATAACCACCCAATCAATGGCACCAAAAGGAGCAAACACAGGGCGTAAGGATTTTCTAGACTAAACATGATCGCCACATCATCACTGAGTGATTCGCCGATGGTAAAAGAACCATTCCAACATAAGTAACAAAAGCGCCATGATGCCAACTACAAGTGTAAATGAATAGCCCCTAAAACCGGAGTTCGCAGAAGCGAGTGGTGGGTTAAATTTTTTCAATTTTGACCCATTAATATCGCTAAACCGTCGATCCAGCTGGCTCACAGAAACCCTCAAAGGACCATTTCGAGTGAATGCGGTGAACAAGCCTGCCTCACCACTATGAAAATAAGCATTACCATTTGCGAACCAAAGTGGCATATCCGTCCCATCAATGCGAAAAACCTTAGTTACATCACCAGGAACTTGAATCACGCCTGAATTAACTGTCATCACTGGCGGCTCATCGACAAGCCACTTAATCGAGTTAGACAATAAGATAGGGAAATCTAAGAGATACGGCAGGTTTGTTTTTTTAAGGTCGAAACCGACTAGGATATTCTTAATCGCACCCGGAATTGCAATTGCTAGAACACCTTCAGCGTCAGAATGTAACAATGTTTCAACGTTTTCAGTTACCTCAAAAACGACTCCACCCTCTACTGAAAGATCAGTCATAGCAACATTTTTTAAAATAGGATGAGTCAAGTTCTTGTCAACAATTACCTGTGAGCTTCGGATAGGCAAAGTTTTAACATTCGACCAGTTGGAAGAAGTTATCCCAAAAATCATGGAAGGAATCGTTGGTTTGTTCGCCGGAGTCACACCATCGAACACTAATGTATCAAAATTAAGTTTATTCAAATCAATTTCTTCGTACTCAGCTAGCGTTAAAGCAGTCAGTGAAATACGTGGCATTAGACTAAGCAAAGTAGCCGCTTTTGAATCAGTAGTATCTGAAACTATTCCAACCTTAATTAGACTCTTAGTAGTAATGTATCCGTAAGCCACATCATCAAACTTAAATAAATCTTCACTTGAGTAAACCGATGCTTTCACGGGACCACTTGACAGCTTAGAAGCATTAAATATTTGCGTAGATTTCTCGTATGGACCCAATTGGATCCGTCGCTTTAGCACTCGCGCCTCAGATTGGGTAAGCTCCAAATCCACTAACTGAGGACTCCCTCCACCATTCACAATTTCGATGAACGCCTCGCGAACATTAGTGTCCCCTGGAACGCTGGCGAACGACAGGCGTGTTATACCAACGTTGGGAGCGGGCTGAAATACCGAAACAAT
>CAJQMS010000017.1 GCA_905479505.1 uncultured Burkholderiales Genera incertae sedis bacterium
CGTCCGCGTGACGTTCGTGGGTGACAACATGGAGATCGAAGGGGCTTTCTCATTTGGCACGACTGTAGCCCACTCGTTGGCTCCGTTCACTATTTTCTCAACTTCAGACACGGAAATGGAATCTGACAACTTGAAAGTTAAAGCTTGGCTATGACATCTCATCGCCCCAATTCTCACGCAAATACCCTCAACGGCGATAGGACTCTCCTCCCTACCTAGTATTTTGTTTGTCTCCGCCTGCGCTTTCCATTCCTCACGACTTTGTCCATTGCCCAAGTCAGCATCTATCCATGGGATCAAACTTCCCGCCAGGGGCGCGCCAAAATTTTGGATCGGGAATTCTTGCGCCTTCATACGTTCAAGGACAAGCGAATCAATATCCAAAATTTCTGCAGAATCACACGATAATTTACTTTCAGTAGCCTCATGAATTGAACCCATTTGCTGAATTAATTCACGCATATTTTGCGCTCCCGCACCCGATGCCGCTTGGTAGGTCATTGCCGAAATCCACTCAACTAAACCCTCACGCAAAAGCCCATGCAATGCAAGCATCATCAGACTCGTCGTACAATTTCCACCAACGTAATCTTTTATCCCATCATCCAAAGCGTTAGAGATATCTTCAACGTTTATCGGGTCCAGAACAATTACAGATTTAGCATCCATCCTCAGCGTCGAAGCTGCATCAACCCAGTAACCCGACCATCCCGATTTTCTTAAAGGCCCATGGACCTGTTTCGTGTAATCACCACCTTGGCACGAAATAATTACGTCCATTTCTGATAATTGACTTTCGTTATTCGCATCCTGCAAAACAACCTGTTCACCAGCTAACGTTGTAATGGACTTCCCCATTTGGGATGTGCTGAAAAATACGGCACTTATATTTTTAAAATCGCCTTCCGCAAACATTCTTTGCATCAGAACTGACCCAACCATCCCCCTCCACCCAATAAACCCAACTCGCATATCAATTAACCCTTAACGCCTATGAACTCAAAATGCCGACACTCCACTATCAACAACACCCTACATGGCCTCAATAACAGCATCACCCATCTCTTGCGTACCTACCCGCTTGGATCCCGCCTGATATATATCTGGGGTTCTGAACCCTTGTGAGAGAACTGACTTTACCGCTGACTCAACACGCTGCGAAGCCTCAACCTCATTGAACGTATATTTAAGCATCATCGAAACAGATAAGATGGTTGCAAGCGGATTGGCTAAATTCTTACCAGAAATATCCGGTGCGGAGCCGTGAATGGGCTCAAATAAACCCTTCCGGTTAACATCCATGGAAGCTGAAGGCAGCATACCAATTGAACCAGTGAGCATAGAAGCCTCATCTGACAAAATATCCCCGAATATATTGCCCGTTAATATCACATCAAATTGTTTCGGCTCACGAACCAATTGCATCGCCGCGTTATCCACGTACATATGCGTTAACTCAACGGTTGGGTACTCTTCAGATATTTTCGTTACAACCTCCCTCCATAAGATACTTGTATCTAAAACGTTGGCTTTATCAACCGAACACAACTTGCCGTTACGTTTTTGAGCGATGTCGAATGCGACTCTCGCAATTCTCTCTATTTCCGAAACCGAATACCTCATAGTGTCAAAGCCTTCATCCTCACCTGACTCAGTTTGACGCCTACCACGAGGCTGTCCGAAATAAATATCACCTGTCAGCTCTCTCAGAATCATTAAATCTAAACCTTCAACTAATTCCGACTTCAGACTTGATGCAGAAGCTAGCTCTGGAAAGACAACCGCAGGACGCAAATTAGCAAATAGTCCAAGTTCTTTCCTTATTCGCAATAAACCTTGCTCTGGTCTCATGGCTCTTGGCAAACTATCGTATTTCGGCCCCCCAACGGCGCCTAGCAAGACCGCATCAGCCGCCTTCGTCAAGTTAATAGTATCCTCCGGCAAAGGGTCTTTCGAAGACTCATATCCCGCACCGCCAATCGCTCCTAATTCCCACTCGAGAGAAAGACCATCGGATCTCAACGTTTGCAACACTCTTTTAGCTTGACTAATAATCTCGGGGCCAATTCCGTCCCCTGGAAGTATCGCTATTTTCATTTATATCCTCAAAAAAAAATTATCTTTAACGCCAAAATTTTAAAATACCGCCAACAAATGTCCAAGTTTTGGAATCATACATAACTCTTGAATTAGCTAAATAACCATGGCTGGTTTAATTGATGTTGCATCTCGAACTGTTTAATCTCATCAACGTGCTGTAACGTCAAGCCAATATCGTCTAAACCATTTAGGAGACAGTGCTTACGAAATGGGTCAATATCGAAGTCATACATCCTACTTCCATCGACTGTTCCCACGCGCTGCTCTTCCAAATCCACAACCAACTCAAAACCTGGGACATCAAAAACATCGCGAAATAACACATCAACATCTGGCTCTGGAAGGACAATCGGTAGTAACCCATTTTTTAACGAGTTATTAAAAAATATTTCTCCGAAGCTGGGCGCTATAACCGCGCTAAAACCATAATCTGCTAAAGCCCATGGCGCGTGCTCCCTTGATGACCCACACCCAAAGTTTTTTCTTGAGAGCAAAATTTGAGCTCCCCGATAACGGGCTTCGTTCAAGATGAAGTTCGGATTAATTTTTCTACTTTCGATAGGAACCCCAGGTTCCCCGACATCCAGAAACCTCCAAGCATCAAATAAGTTAACACCGAAACCGGATCGTTTAATTGATTTTAAAAACTGCTTCGGAATAATCGCATCGGTATCTACATTAGCTCGATCCAGAGGTGCCACAAGTCCTTTTTTTAATGAAAAAATTTCCATGAGTTAGCCTATTTGGATTATTTAAATTCGGATTCTAGTTTGCAACTAAGTTACGCACATCGGAGAATGTGCCACTTATTGCCGCACTGGCCGCCATCGCCGGACTCAATAAATGTGTTCGGCCACCTGCCCCTTGTCGTCCCTCAAAATTACGATTAGAAGTTGAAGCACACCTCTCACCGGCTTCGAGCCGATCATTATTCATCGCTAGACACATCGAACATCCCGGCTGCCTCCACTCAAAACCAGCAGCCATAAAAATCTTATCCAACCCCTCTTTTTCCGCTTGCGCCTTCACAAGACCAGAACCTGGAACGACCATTGCCAATTGCACATTTGACGCGACCCGTCTTCCTTTAACTACGTTCGCAGCAATCCTCATATCCTCAATTCGTGAGTTTGTACAAGATCCAATGAAAACCTTATCAATTTTAATGTCCTTTAAGCGTGTGTTGGGCTTTAAACCCATATATTCGAGAGCTTGCTCAATACTCTCTTTCTTTGAAGCATCTTTTTCTTCGTCAGGGTCTGGGATACGTCCATCAATATCTAGTACCATCTCAGGAGACGTCCCCCACGTAACCTGAGGATTAAGGTCAACCCCATCTAAAGTCACTACCGAGTCGAATATAGCACCAGAGTCTGACGTTAACGTTCTCCAATAAGTGACGGCTTCATCCCACAAGTCTCCGTCCGGCGCAAACGGCCTTCCCCGAAGATAGTCAATGGTGGTTTGGTCAACCGCAATCATCCCCGCTCTTGCACCGGCTTCAATCGCCATATTACAAAGTGTCATCCGCCCTTCAACCGAGAGAGCTTCTATAGCAGAACCGGCAAACTCAATCGCGTATCCCGTTCCACCCGCAGTGCCAATCTTGCCGATCAGCGCTAAAGCAATATCCTTCGCACTAACCCAAGGGTGCAACTCCCCTTCCACTCTCACCAACATATTTTTCATTTTCTTTTGCACCAGGCACTGCGTTGCAAGAACATGTTCGACTTCAGAGGTCCCAATGCCATGCGCCAAGCAGGCCAAAGCTCCGTGTGTACTCGTATGTGAGTCTCCACAAACAACAGTCATTCCCGGTAACGTTGCTCCTTGCTCCGGTCCGATAACATGCACGATCCCTTGCCTGGGATCTAGAAATGGAAAATAAGCTTTAGAGCCATACTCTTTGATATTCTGATCAAGTGTGTCCACCTGCAACTTCGAAATAGGATCCTCAATACCTTTATCCCAGTCGGTTGTCGGCGTATTGTGATCTGCAGTGGCGACAATGGAATCGACACGCCAAGGCAGCCTATTAGCGAGCTTCAAACCTTCATAAGCCTGCGGACTAGTCACCTCATGAACCAGGTGCCGGTCAATATAAATCAAGCCAGTGCCGTCCTCCTCAGTTCTGACGACGTGACTATCCCAAAGTTTGTCATAAAGGGTTTTTAACATACGATTGCACCTATAGCCTAAGCAAAAACAAAAATAAGGATAAGATTATGACACACGGATAAGGACTGATCACACAGTTTTCTAGCTCTAATAATCGAATCGATGACGAACCCAGAACATTAAACCAACACCTAGCAAGGCTGTCACCGCTGACATCCCGAATGTTGCAGCGCCCCCCCAGGTTTCCCAGACAAATCCTGACGCAAACGTGCCGGACGCCCCACCCGCTCCAAAGCCAACACTAGAATATAACGCTTGGCCTCTCGACCGGTGCTCGCCAGCGAATAACCGATTAGTCGCTGCGATTCCAGCAACATGAAACATCCCAAAAGTTATTGCATGCATTATTTGCGCCAAAACTAAGATCAATAGACTGTCGTAAGCGATGAAGACCAGAAAAAATCGAATCGCCGCAATAACAAAACAAAATAGAAAGAAATCGTTAATGCTGAACCTCTTGAACAAACGAGGCATCCAAAGAAAAATAAAAATTTCTGCAATAACTGCAATTGCCCATAACCAACCAACTATGGAATTGGCATGGCCTTGCTCGACAACAAAAATAGAGAAAAATGCATTGTAAGCGCCATGTGCGAACTGCATGACAAAAAAACAAAGTAATAATGCGATAACGCGCTCATCGGTATATAAGCGCACCGGCTTGTCAGATTCCTTGGAATGGAACGCCTCGCTCGCATCCCGGGGTAACATTAAGATCGCGCACAAGACACATATCAAAAGGCCACAAATTATCCAGTCCAGATATAAGACGTCTATCCACTCGAAAAGATATCCTCCGCCGACAACAACTAGAATGAATCCAATTGAGCCCCAAACGCGAACGCGTCCATAAACTGACATCTCCTCACCCAATGCCTCGACACATAGAGCTTCCGCGATCGGCAGGATCCCCGACCAAAGTAGCCCCCAAACAATCAATACCCCAGCAACGGAAAAAAACGATCCCTTAGCGATCATAAATGCAAAGATAGCGGGGCTGATTAGGGCGAGAATGCAGAGAAGCTTATGTTTTTGCCCCCAGTGGTCCGCTAACCACGCCCAAAAAAAAGGAACAAGGATTCTAAGTGTTGGACTTATTCCAAGCAACACGGCTATTTCAATAGGTGAGAAATCTCTGCGCTGAAGATACAACGAAAAAAACGGAGCGAACGCGCCCACAAACGCAAAATACCAAAAATAAAAGCTCGATAGTCGACCAAATAAAGATGTCATACACAACCACGTCTCATAAGCATTTTCATACCGTGAACCTGAGAGAGCGCAGTACGACTAAACAGAACAGGATAATAACTTCGCCAAATTTTCAGCTTTACTGGGAGAGCTTTGGTGTGACAGTTTCAACATCTGCGTTTTGTCCCCTGTGCCTCAATGCATGGTCAATTAAAACAAGCGCCATCATTGCCTCGGCAATGGGAGTTGCCCTTATTCCCACACAGGGATCATGCCTACCGTAGGTATTCACTGTAACCGGCGAACCATCCTTAGAAATCGATTGGCGGTCCAATCTAATGCTCGAAGTTGGTTTAATTGCAATTCGAGCTACCAAGTCTTGTCCTGTTGATATTCCTCCAAGCACCCCACCGGCATGGTTACTTAAAAATCCTTTGGGGTTCAATTCATCGCTGTGTGTCGTTCCCAATTGCGAAACCGACTCAAACCCATCTCCTATCTCCACACCTTTAACTGCATTTATGCCCATCAAAGCGCTAGCCAGGTCGGCGTCTAACTTGTCAAATACGGGTTCACCCCAGCCAACCGGCACACCTACGGCTTCTATCGTTATCTTAGCCCCGCAAGAGTCACCAGACTTTCTCAGCTTATCCATGTGTTTCTCCAAATCGGGAACCATTTCTGGATCAGGAGAAAAAAAAGGGTTCTGATCTACGCTATCCCAGGTCTTAAAGTTTATTATTACAGCACCAATTTGAGACATATAACCTCGGATTCGGATACCGTAACGCTCATTAAGCCATTTCTTTGCAATGGCACCAGCAGCAACTCTAGCCGCAGTTTCACGGGCTGAGGATCGGCCGCCTCCCCTATAATCGCGTTCGCCATATTTTTGCCAATAAGTGTAATCTGCATGCCCAGGCCGAAATTGGTCCGCTATATTTCCATAATCCTTCGATCTCTGGTCAACATTGCGAATTAAAAGCGCGATTGGCACCCCCGTCGTACGGCCCTCAAAAACCCCTGACAAAATTTCAACATGATCAGGCTCTCTTCTCTGCGTTACATGCCTTGAGGTGCCTGGCCTTCTTCGATCGAGCTCTTTTTGAATATCCTCTTCGCATATTTCCAATCCGGGCGGGCATCCGTCCACAACGCACCCAATGCCCGGGCCATGGCTTTCCCCAAAGGAGGTGACGCAAAACATTTTTCCAAACGTGTTACCAGACATTTTTAGCTCAGCGCGGTTGAAACGACGTGGATTTTAGTCCGCATCGATTATTAAGTTAGCTTAATCTTAACACACCGACAACCCTTAAAGGATCACAAAAATGGGTGCTAGCAATGGCATTAGTTGATAAACTTGAGTAGAAGAAATTCCAGTAATTATCACATTAACAAAGAGGATTAGCGATGCGCTCTTATCTTGATCTTATGGCACACATTCGTGATAACGGTATCCGTAAAGACGATAGAACCGGAACTGGAACCTTAAGCATTTTTGGAGCTCAGTTGCGCTTTAATCTCGACGAAGGCTTCCCGCTTCTCACAACAAAGAAAGTTCACTTGAAATCAATTATCCACGAATTGCTGTGGTTTTTGACTGGTGATACAAACATCAAATATTTAAAAGAAAATAACGTATCCATTTGGGATGAATGGGCAGATAAGGACGGAGATTTAGGGCCAGTTTACGGCCGTCAGTGGAGATCATGGCCAACCCCAAGCGGCGATAAAATTGATCAAATCACCGACGTCATTCAAGAAATCAAGAACAATCCGAATTCTCGTCGACTCATCGTATCAGCTTGGAACGTCGGAGAAATCGAAAAAATGGCTTTAGCGCCGTGTCACGCTTTTTTTCAATTTTATGTCGCGGACGGGAAATTATCATGTCAACTCTACCAGCGCAGTGCGGATTTTTTTCTTGGCGTACCGTTTAATATCGCGTCATATGCAATACTTACCATGATGATCGCTCAGGTGTGCGGGCTAAAAGTAGGCGACTTTGTCCATACATTCGGAGATTGCCACCTGTACCTAAACCATCTTAATCAAGCAGATGAACAACTGGCTCGCTCGCCGCGCAAACTTCCCAAAATGCACCTAAACAATAAGGTAAATAACATTCTGGAATTTACCTATGCTGATTTCGAACTTGAAAACTATGATCCGCATCCACTAATCAAGGCGCCTATTGCGATATAAAAGGGACCAAATGAGTATCATAATCATCGTTGCACAATCAAAAAATGGCACCATCGGAGTCAATGGGGCATTACCTTGGCATTTATCGGATGACCTAAAGCGATTCCGAAGGTTAACCACGGGTAACACAGTGATCATGGGCAGGAAAACTTGGGACTCCATCGGCAGACCCCTACCTGATCGACATAACATCGTCATCACCCGAACGCCAGAGCTATGCCTTGAAGGGGCCCAAACTGTCACTAGCCTAGAGGAAGCTCTTAGAGTCGCTCCAACTGGACTCGACCAATTTATAATCGGTGGCGCTGAAATTTATAACCTGGCTCTACCAAAAGCTGACAGCATAGAAATGACGTTGATCCATAAAAACGTTGCCGGAGATACCTTCTTTCCCGTACTTAGTGAAGAGAGTTGGCGAAAATCCGTTGGTATAGAGCAGGTAGATGAGAAATCTGGATTACAGTTCTCCTATGTTGCTTACCATAGAAGAGGATCCAGCTAACCCGGGCTTATTCGTTGATAACCACAATCTCAGGAATAGGGAAACCGTTAAACTCATTGGCATATACGGTGGTGTAAGCTCCCGCGTTAGGAAAATACAAGAGGTCTCCCTCCTTCGTTGATATTGGTAGCATCTGCTCCCGACCTAGAACATCAACAGAATCACAGCTGGGTCCTGCGACGAACCAAGAGACGCTATTACCCGATTTATTTTTTACATCGATCTGGTATTGGATACCTTGCGTGCACTCCATAAGTCCACCAAAAACGCCGGCGTCCAAATACATCCACCGCTCCTCGCCTTTGGTCGTTGTGCCAATGACTTGGCATACAAAGTAAGCTGAATCGCTCACCATATAACGCCCCGGTTCGGCCGACACTTGAATGTGTTCACCGAAATCCTCAAGAGCCTTTCCAACAACATCACCAATATATTCAATTGATGGAATTGGCCTTGTGAGTCTCACTGGAAAGCCACCACCTATATTCAGTAATTCAGTCTTCAGCCCTCGACTTTCCATATTAGAGAAAAGTCGTTTAGCAGTTTCGATCGCCAATTTCCAATTATCGACGTTTCTACATTGCGAACCAACATGAAAGGTGAGGCCGCATAAGTCAGCGCCCAACTGCACTGCCGTGTCAAAAATTTCGTCGGCATCTCTGGCCTTAACTCCAAA
>CAJQMS010000018.1 GCA_905479505.1 uncultured Burkholderiales Genera incertae sedis bacterium
AATGACTACCCAAACACCTATTAATTGTTGTGTCGAAAGAACGAGAACCAAACCATAATGAATCGGAAATGCTAGGAGAGTCCCCCAAGTTCCAGGGGCGGGGCGTATAGCGCCCAGACCAAATCCACAAGCTATAAACACGTATGGGTTTTTGAAAATACGATAGTCAACGGAAAACATATTAATTTTTATAAAAATGATCAAACCCTCGTTGAAAACCTTTTTTCATTTTTCCATCACCCGTTACCACGACCCCAGTACCCTCTGAAACTTTTCCAATTTTAGTTAATGGTAGCCTCAAATCAGACCCGATTTTAATTATATCGGCCTCCCGCTCTTTTCGAGCGGTGAATAACAACTCGTAATCGTCCCCTCCCCCAAGGATACAATTTTCAATAGACTTATTACTACGAGTATCCGTCACGGCTGAGTGCACAGGAATATCCTCATATTCTATTTTTATTTGTACGCCTGATCGCTCAGCAATATGTCCTGCATCCGCGATCAAGCCATCTGACACATCGATAGCAGCATTTGCAACCCCTAATAACCTTTGACCAAGCTTTATTCTAGGTTCCGGCTGATGTAATCTACCTAAAAAAACTCTCTCGTACTCATCTTCGTAATTTAATGATCCCTGTTGAATCAAAAGACCTAAGGCTCCCAGCCCGATAAAACCTGAGACCCAGACATCATCCCCCAAACACGCACCATCCCTTCTCAGGGCCATATGACTTTTAACATACCCAAGAGCTGTGACTGTAATCGATAAAGTGTCCCCTCGAGTCGTGTCTCCGCCGATTAAAGTGGTTGCATGATCATCTAGGATTGAATAAATACCCTTTGAAAACTCTCTAACCCAAGTCTCCTCAACGGAAGGAAGCGTTATAGATAACGTGATGTATTTGGGAACCGCTCCCATGGCCGCGAGATCAGATAAATTGACTGCTACAGATTTATACCCGATAGTAAATGGGTTAACGTCGGGTGAAAAATGAGTTCCACTAATTAAGGTGTCAGACGTTACGACTAAATCGCGATCATTCACAGCCTGCACTACGGCACCATCATCGCCCACACCAAGCAGCACATCATTCGCATGACGACTAAAGTATTTTTGGATAATCTCAAACTCGGACGTCAAGGCGCTTATCTCCTATCTGATTTATTGAGAACACGTCAAATACATGTTTTGTCAACAATCGTTAATCGATCAAATATATTGCAAGTCTGGTATCTTGATCCCAGACTCAAAGAAAAAATGACGTTTTTCTCAACCTTTCTCAGCGTGACTCGGCCTGAAGTTGGCGATCTCCCTTTAAATAGCGATCCAAGACTCCGTTTATATACTTGTGACCATCAGTTCCCCCAAACTGCTTAGCAAGCTCAATACACTCGTTTATCACCACCTTGAATGGGACATCAGAGGTCTCGCTCAACTCGACCAATGCAATAAGCAGAATAGCCTTTTCAATCGGCGAAATTTGCGATATCGGACGGTCTAAGCATGACTCAATATCTTCGAAATGTTTAAGTGCCTGGTCAGTTGCCGCTTCTATAAGACGTCGCGTGTATTCAACATCGGCCTTTGAATACTCTTTCTCTGTTATCAAGACAGCGATGATGCTCTCGATATCGACTTTGTTTACCTGCCAGTGATACAAGCCCTTCACAGCTAGTATCCTAGCGTAGCGGCGGCTACCCCTCATTGAATACACTCAGCAATCTTGCCATTTTAATCGCCACCTTTGCACAATCCTTTGATTTTCCGTCGATACGCTCTTCAATCTGAGTCATGTTCTCACAGGTCAGGATGCCGTTAGCGATTGGAATGCCTGAATTTAGCTGAACACTCATGATCCCATTCGCTGACTCGTTTGACACAATTTCAAAATGATAGGTATCTCCGCGGATCACCGACCCGAGAGCGACCAGCGCATCGAAATTACCTGACCTAGCCATGGCGCTTAGGAGCATTGGAATTTCTAACGCACCAGGTGCTTCAACATAGGCAATATCGTCAGAACTAACACCTAAATTCACAAGCTGCTCACCGCAAGCCAAACGCATGCGGTCGGACACCTCTTTATTGAACTGTCCAATAACGATGCCAATTTTCAAGCCGTTTCCATTTTCACTGATTGGAATCTCGACATCTATTTTTTCCAAGCAACTCACTCCTTCAAAATTTTAAAACACGTGGATACTTTAGGGATTGGTTAATTCGGAACCTCCTCCTGATAACCCACGATTTCTAAATCAAAACCTGTCATACTAGGCATGCGCCTCGGTGTTGCCATTAAACGCATGCGTGTCACTCCTAAATCTTTCAATATTTGAGCACCAATTCCATAGTTACGTAAATCTACTTTTGGCTTAGACTCTTTAGTCGGCTGTAAATGTCTCAACAAAGAGTCACCGTCCTCAGTACGATGGATCAAAATCAGCACGCCCTTTCCCACTCGGTTAATTGTGGATAGCGCATCGTCAAAGCGCCAAGAGTGTATCCGACTACTTTTATCGAGCAAGTCAACTATCGAAAGAGGCTCATGCACGCGCACCAGCACTTCTTCATTATGATCAAAATCACCCTTAACAAGCGCTACATGGACCTCCCTGCTGAGGAGATCTCGATAAGCGACTAATTTAAACACTCCAGCAACGGTTTCAACTGGGCGCTCTAAAACTCGCTCGACGAGGGATTCGTTTTGCCCACGATACGAAATTAGATCAGCGATTGTTCCGATCTTAAGGTTATGCACTCGACCAAATTCTATAAGGTCAGGTAAGCGAGCCATCTCTCCATTTTCTTTCAGGATTTCACAAATTACAGCAGTTGGCTCCAACCCCGCCATTGAGGCTAAATCGCAACCGGCCTCGGTGTGACCGGCACGAACCAAAACTCCGCCCTCCTCCGCTTTTAGGGGAAAGATATGGCCCGGCTGGACTATGTCAGATGGTGATGCACCAGCAGCGGCGGCCACCCTAATCGTTTGAGCTCGGTCTGCAGCAGAAATACCTGTAGTGACTCCCTCCGCCGCCTCGATCGAAACAGTGAAGTTGGTTCCCAACCGAGATCCATTGGAGCCCACCATGGGCATCAAACGTAGCTGCCGACACTTTTCTTCCGTCAGAGTCAAACAAATTAGCCCTCTGCCATACTTCGCCATAAAATTTACAGTTTCAGCAGTCACATGCTCTGAGGCTATTACTAAGTCTCCTTCGTTCTCTCGATCTTCTTCATCGACAAGAATAACCATCTTGCCATTTCTTAGGTCATCAACGATTTCGGTTATTGTACTGATGTCGGTTGTCATATCGAATCACGGTTAATTAATAACTTCTCAGCGTAGCGCGCGAGTATATCAACCTCGATGTTTACCAAGCTACCTGGCGCTATCATTTTTAAGTTTGTCATGTTTACGGTGTGAGGAACAAGATTAATAAAAACTTTATCTTCGCCCTCTCGATTGATCGTTAAGCTCACGCCGTTTAACGTTATTGACCCCTTTTTTACTAAATACCTATTCAGTGACGGAGGAACGCTAACAGTAATTTCCCAATTCCCGTCTATCTCGTCGACAATGTTGACTTCGCCTACACCGTCAACATGACCGCTAACCAAGTGCCCACCCAATAAAGAACTTAGGGTCATCGCTCTTTCCAGATTCACGATACTTCCCTCCGGCATCGGTGCGACCAAACTCATTGTTTCTGGAGATACATCGAACTGCAAATATCGGTCACAACAATTTGAGACTGTCAGGCATACGCCGTTGACCGCAATACTGTCGCCAAGCCCTATATTATCCACCTCGAAGTCCTTGCTATCCACCCTCAGGCGCGACGCAGCTCCGGTCAGCTCAATTTTATCAACGACACCTGTGCACTCCACAATCCCAGTAAACATTATTAAAACCTCACCGTCACTCGAAAATCCTTACCAAACCTTTCGATTCCGACAATATCGCGTTCAGCAACCTCGTCCATGCTCTCGAGTTCATCAAAAAACAACATTCCCCTACCATGGGAACCTAAAAATTTTGGAGCGTAATAAATTATCATCTCATCGATTAGGCTCCGGCGGAGCAAAGCGCTGTGCAAGTTAATGCCCGCCTCGACTAAAACCTCATTTATCTGCGTAGCGCCTAGTTCATCAAGTAAAGACAGTAAATCCACCTTGCCTTCGGAGTCTGGCAGCACTAAAACGTTCGCACCTATTTCAACGAAAGGTAATAGGCGAGTTTTGTCTGAAACAGCTGTAGCAATGGTTACGTTTGAGGATTTGAACAGCTTGGCACTCAGAGGGCTACGAAGTTGACTGTCGACAACAACAATGGTTGGCTGTCTATCCGTATCAACATGGCGAACCGTCAGACGCGGGTCGTCCTCAACCACTGTTCCTACACCGGTGAGTATCGCGCATGATTGAGCCCTCCACTTGTGCGCATCCTCTCTCGCAGCGGCCGACGTAATCCACTGACTTTTTCCATTTTCTAAGGCGGTTTTACCATCGAGACCCGAAGCGATCTTCACCCTCACCCAAGGGCGCCCAGTCTGCATTCTTTTGAAAAACCCTAGGTTAAGTTCTTTTGCTTCCTCATCTAATACCCCTCCAATAACGGCAATACCCGCGCTCTTTAGCCTAGCTGCACCTTTTCCGTCGACTAGTGGATTGGGATCTTTTGACCCGAAGACAACACGGCTGATACCCGCCTCAATGATTCCTTCAACG
>CAJQMS010000019.1 GCA_905479505.1 uncultured Burkholderiales Genera incertae sedis bacterium
ATATACGATAGTGATCGTGACTCATTCTATGCAGCAGGCGGCGCGAGTTTCAGATCGGACAGCCTATTTCCACCTAGGTAAACTGGTTGAGGTCGGTGAGACTAAAAAAATATTTACCAGACCCGCGCATCGGCTAACTGAGGATTACATTACTGGCCGTTTTGGGTGATCCTTAGCGAGGATTAGAGCTAAGCGTCTCTGTCGCGCACCCAGTTCATGAGCGGCATTGACCGGAAACCTTGTAAAAAGGTAAAATTGAATGGTTTTACTCAAGCGAAGTGGTCTCACAGATGGGTCGTAAAAAGTTTGTTGTTGGTAATTGGAAAATGAATGGGTCTATCGAGGAAAACCAGTCGTTATTCGATGGCTTATTATCGGCGAAGGGTATCGAGAGTGTCGACATTGCTGTTTGTGTGCCGTCGCCATATTTTTTTCAAGCTAGAGGAGCGTTGAGCGGTACGGCGATTTCTTGGGGTGCTCAAAACGTCAGTGAACAGGACTCCGGCGCCTATACAGGTGAGATTTCGGCAAAAATGTTAGTGGATTTAGGGGCTGAGATTGGTCTCGTAGGGCATTCAGAGCGTCGCTCTATGTTTGGCGAGAGCAGTGGTTTGGTTGGCAAGAAGGCTATGAAGCTGATTGAGTTTGGAATATCACCGGTTGTTTGTGTCGGTGAAACACTCGAGCATAGGAAGTCCAAAAAAACTCTTGAGGTCATGTCTAGTCAGCTCAAAGCAGTTATCGACCAAATTGGTTTAGAGAATTTAGGGAATATTGTGTTAGCGTACGAGCCGGTTTGGGCAATAGGTACCGGTTTGACGGCATCGCCTGAGCAAGCGCAAGAGGTACACTCTCACCTGAGGCAGCAGGTGAGGCTTCTTGATGTTGAGGCATCGAGAGAACTCAGGATTTTATATGGCGGGAGTGTGAAGCCGGATAATGCCGAGGCTTTGTTTGGGCAAGAAGATGTTGACGGTGGATTAATTGGGGGTGCTTCATTGAACTTGATTGATTTTTTAACAATTTGTCGTGCGGCGGTTAACGCGACAACACATTAGAGATTGACAGATTATTATGAGCTTCATTGTTTTAGTAATTCATGTGCTGGCAGCCCTAGGAGTGGTTGGTTTAGTTTTGATGCAGCACGGTAAGGGTGCAGATATGGGCGCGGCTTTCGGAGGCGGGTCTTCAGGAAGTTTATTTGGTTCGAGTGGCTCAGCCAATTTTTTAAGTCGATTAACGGCTGTTTTCGCGACCATATTTTTTATAACCAGCATGAGCTTGAGTTTTCTTCAGTTTGAGCAAACTCGATCAGTGGGTGTTATGTCGGGTACGGTGACTGATGCGCCGAGCGCAGTACCGGCTGCGATAGGAAAGCCGGATCCGGTGCAGCAAGAAAATGAAAGCTCGAAATCTGATGATATCCCCAATTGATTAGTAATTTTGGGATGAAAAAGTATATTTGTATCAGTAGGATGTTTTTGCCGTCGTGGTGGAACTGGTAGACACGCCGTCTTGAGGGGGCGGTGACGAAAGTCGTGCGAGTTCGAGTCTCGCCGTCGGCACCAAAGCTAATTTTTGAGCCATAAAACCTATTTGGGTTAGAACTATTAGCGATTTGTAGGTCATAAGAGGCTACGTTAGCCGCCAATTAATGGCACAGGAAAATTTGAATGATAAGCGAGTACTTCCCAATTTTGTTGTTTATTGCCGTAGGAGTTGCGATGGGGTTAGTGTTGCCGCTAGCTGGAGCCTTACTCAGTCGAGCGTTTAAGTCACACAACCCGGATTCTGAAAAACTGTCTGCTTATGAATGTGGGTTTGATGCGTTCGAAGACGCACGGACAAAATTCGATGTTCGTTATTATCTCGTCGCTATTTTATTTATTATTTTCGACCTTGAAATAGCGTTCTTATTTCCTTGGGCCATTGCGTTGGATCAAATTGGACTGACTGGTTTTGTCGCAATGATGATTTTTTTGGCTTTATTGGTTGTGGGTTTTGTGTATGAGTGGAAAAAGGGTGCATTAGATTGGGACTAGTTGGCGGTCATTATGATTATTGAAGAAATACAGGAAAAAGGTTTTGTCACGACAAGCGTCGATGCAGTCGTCAACTGGACTAGGACTGGTTCGTTGTGGCCCATGACCTTTGGTTTGGCTTGTTGTGCGGTTGAAATGATGCACGCAGGAGCTTCGCGGTATGATTTAGACCGGTTCGGTGTTGTGTTTCGACCTAGTCCTCGACAATCAGACCTAATGATCGTAGCCGGAACACTTTGCAATAAAATGGCTCCGGCGCTCAGAAAGGTATATGACCAGATGGCTGAGCCCAGGTGGGTGATATCAATGGGTTCATGTGCAAATGGCGGCGGCTACTACCATTATTCATATTCAGTCGTTAGAGGTTGTGACCGGATAGTTCCGGTTGACGTATACGTTCCGGGTTGCCCACCGACTGCCGAGGCGCTCCTGTATGGGATCGTACAATTACAAAATAAGATCAAAAGAACTAATACGATTGCGCGTTAACTTGCTCAGTTGGAATTTTAGGAAATAAGTGAATCAAGTAAACCAGAGTTTGTTAGAAGTATTGAAAGCTAAGTTGGGATTGGCGGAAGATGCAATTCGATACGATTTCGGTGAGCTAACAATAACGTTATCTGCACAGGATTTGTATCAACATATGACACAACTGCGAGATACGCCAGGACTTCTGTTCAGTCAAAATTTGGACGTCTGCGGGGTTGATTATGCAGAGCATCCATTGAGAGATCATTTACCTGGCCGGTTTGCGGTGGTTTACCATTTATTATCTACAAAACTCAACCACCGGTTACGCGTAAAGGTTTTTTGTGTTGATGATGAGCAACCTGTTGTTCCGTCGGTTGTCGAGATTTGGGCTGGAGCGAATTGGTTCGAAAGAGAAGCGTTCGATCTTTTTGGTATCGTCTTTGACGGGCACCCCGATTTAAGACGTTTATTGACTGATTATGGTTTTGTAGGGCACCCACTTAGAAAGGACTTTCCTGTCTCGGGTCATGTGGAAATGCGCTATGACCCAATCGAAAAAAGAGTGGTGTATCAACCAGTGACTATTGAACCCAGAGAGATTGTTCCAAGGGTTATTCGAGAGGACTCTTATGGAGACGTATAACCCTTTTCTACTCGTGATTAGATTGTGATCAATGGCTGAAATTAAAAATTACACCATGAATTTTGGACCACAACACCCTGCTGCCCACGGGGTGTTACGACTTGTGTTGGAGTTAGATGGGGAGGTTATCGAAAGAATCGACCCCCATATCGGATTGCTTCATCGAGGTACGGAAAAACTAGCCGAGCATAAAACTTTTCTACAGTCTGTCCCCTATATGGATAGGCTAGATTACGTTTCAATGATGTGTAATGAGCATGCCTATGTGATGGCGATTGAAAAACTTCTCGACGTCGAGGTGCCAATCCGAGCTCAGTACATACGTGTGATGTTTGATGAAATAACTCGTATTTTGAATCACCTACTATGGTTAGGTGCACACGCACTGGATGTCGGAGCAATGACGGTGTTTTTGTACTGCTTCCGAGAGCGCGAGGATTTAATGGATTGTTACGAGGCAGTCTCTGGAGCGCGACTTCACTCGGCCTATTACCGGCCAGGCGGTGTGTATAGGGATCTACCAGACTCCATGCCTCAGTACGAAGCATCGAAATTTCGAAACCAAAAAGACATTAATCGTTTAAATGAAAATCGCCAAGGTTCTTTACTTGACTTCATTGAGCACTTTACGAATCATTTCCTTGGCAAGGTAGACGAGTATGAGACCCTATTAACCGACAACCGGATTTGGAAGCAGAGGACGGTGGGTATTGGTGTGGTTTCACCCGATCGTGCCGCCGCACTGGGTTTCACTGGCCCAATGCTTAGAGGATCTGGGGTGGCTTGGGATTTGAGGAAAAAGCAGCCTTATGACGCTTATGATCTAGTGGATTTTGACGTGCCTGTTGGAACGAACGGAGATTGCTATGATCGCTACCTCGTGCGCATTGAAGAGATGCGACAATCTAACCGAATCATAAAGCAATGCATCGATTGGCTGAGGGGCAATCCAGGCCCGGTCATTACCGCTAACACGAAAGTGGCTCCCCCGTCGCGCGAAGATATGAAGGGGAACATGGAGGACCTCATTCATCATTTTAAGTTGTTTACTGAAGGTATGCATGTTCCTCCTGGCGAAACATATTGCGCGGTCGAGGCGCCTAAAGGTGAGTTTGGAATTTACTTGGTATCTGATGGGGCGAATAAGCCATATCGACTGAAAATAAGAGCCCCAGGTTTCGCGCACCTCTCGGCAATTGATGAAATGACTAAAGGGCACATGATTTCCGATCTCGTAGCCATAATTGGGACGCAGGACGTTGTTTTTGGGGAAATAGATCGATGAGTCAAACAAGAATGTTAAGCGCTGAGGCTTACGACGCAATCGATAAAGAGGTGGCTAAATACCCACCGAATCGTAAACAGTCCGCCGTGATGGCGGCTTTGGCGATTGCGCAAAATGAGCTGGGTTGGCTTTCTGAATCGGCAGTGGAAGATGTCGCAAGTTATTTAGAAATGCGGGCCATAGCGGTATGGGAAGTCGCTACGTTTTATGGCATGTACAACTTGAAAAAGCCAGGACGCTATAAGTTATCAATCTGTACGAACTTGCCTTGTGCTCTCCAGGGCGCCAATAAAACGGTAGATCAGTTAAAAGCATTGCTTGGTATCGATTTCAATGAAACCGATTTGGATGGACTGCTGACACTTAAAGAGGCGGAGTGCATGGGGGCTTGCGGAGATGCGCCAGTCGTCATAATCAATGATCGAGAGATGAGAGGAAAAATCGGCGTCGAAGACGTTGAAAAGTTGCTAGAGGAGTTAAAAGCACGATGATTACGTCAAATCCACCATTTTCACAGGACAGTTATGGTCCGGAAGCAGTGATCATGAAAGGGGTCAATGGGGTTAATTGGCAGCTCGCCGAATATGAAAAGCGAGGTGGATATCAAGCCCTTCGTAAAATTTTGAGCGATGAATATTCACCTGGGGACGTTATTGCTGAGGTTAAGAAGTCGGCGTTACGGGGCAGAGGTGGAGCGGGGTTTCCAACTGGTCTTAAATGGAGTTTTATGCCTAAGGGGGACGGTCAAAAGTATATCGTTTGTAATTCAGATGAAGGTGAGCCCGGAACTTTTAAAGACAGAGACTTGCTTAGATATAACCCTCATATAGTTATCGAAGGGATGGCTATTGCAGCTTATGCTATTGGCGCCTCTGTTGGGTACAATTACATTCACGGGGAAATATGGGAGGTCTACGAGCGCTTTGAGGAGGCTCTTGAAGAAGCCCGTTCAGCAGGGTACTTGGGAGATAAACTATTAGGCTCCGATTTTAGTTTCGATTTGTTTGCGCACCATGGATTTGGAGCATATATCTGTGGAGAAGAGACCGCACTCCTTGAATCGATAGAAGGAAAAAAGGGTCAACCAAGGTTTAAACCACCGTTCCCGGCTTCATACGGTTTGTATGGCTGCCCCACGACGATCAACAATACTGAGACTTTTGCGGCAGTGCCCTCTTTAATTCTCGGTGGCGGTGACGCTTACTTAGCTTTAGGAAAGCCAAATAACGGGGGAACAAAAATTTTCTCGGTGTCTGGTGATGTTCAAAACCCGGGTAACTATGAGGTGCGTTTAGGTACCCCATTTTCAAAACTATTGGAAATGGCTGGAGGAGTTCGTGAAGGCAACCGACTGAAGGCGGTTATACCTGGTGGTTCGTCGATGCCAGTTCTTCCTGCCAATATCATGATGTCGACCGACATGGATTACGATTCAATTGCTGAAGCGGGCTCGATGCTCGGGTCAGGAGCAGTCATTATTATGGATGAAACGCGATGCATGGTTCGTTGCCTCCTGCGCCTTTCGTATTTCTACCACGAAGAATCTTGCGGCCAATGCACCCCATGTCGTGAAGGAACGGGGTGGCTATATCGGCTGGTTAAGCGTATACACAGCGGGCTAGGCGAAGAGGGCGATATTGATAAGCTCCTGTCTTTGTCGGATAACATTGGTGGAAGAACAATTTGCGCGTTAGGTGACGCGGCTGCGCTTCCGGTGAAGAGCTTTATCGAACATTTTAGGCCTGAATTTGAGTACTTGGTTACACATAAAGAAAGTCAAATTGAATCAAAATGATAACTCTTGAAATTGATGGTAAAAAAGTTGAGGTTGATAGCGGAAGCACCGTCATGGATGCCGCGAGCAAATTAGGTATTCACGTTCCTCACTTTTGTTACCACAAAAAGCTGTCTATAGCGGCCAACTGTCGCATGTGTCTAGTCGAGGTGGAGAAGGCACCTAAGCCCTTGCCTGCGTGCGCTACTCCAGCGACTCAGGACATGAAAGTGCATACGCGGTCTGAGCAAGCAAAAAGCGCCCAAAAAGGCGTGATGGAGTTTTTGCTTATCAACCATCCACTAGATTGTCCGATTTGCGATCAAGGTGGAGAATGCCAACTGCAAGACCTAGCCGTGGGGTACGGGGGGTCGGGTTCCCGTTTTGAGGAATCAAAGCGAATGGTTGGTACTAAAGAGTTAGGCCCTCTGGTTTCTGCAGCAGAGATGTCAAGGTGTATTCATTGCACCCGGTGCGTGAGATTCGGACAAGAGGTAGCTGGAATAATGGAGTTGGGTATGGTTGGCCGAGGAGAGCACTCGGAAATCATGTCCTTCGTAGGTTCTACTGTGGAGTCGGAGTTGTCAGGCAATATGATCGACGTTTGTCCAGTGGGTGCTTTGACGTCGAAGCCATTTAGGTATGCTGCGCGTACTTGGGAACTCGCGCGTAGGAAAACTGTTAGTCCACATGATGCACTTGGTTCTAATTTGATCGCTCAGTTAAAAGGGGATTCGGTTATCCGCGTTGTGCCTAACGAGAATGCAGAAATCAACGAGTGTTGGATTTCTGACCGAGATCGCTTTTCTTATGAGGGGTTAAACTCACTCGACCGCTTAACTGAACCAATGATAAAGATCGATGGTTCTTGGGAGGAGGTAGACTGGGCTGTTGCCTTGGATCATATTAAGGAAAAATTTTCTACATTAAACGCAGATCCTAATCGGATTGGTGCGCTTTCCGCACCTCAGGCGACTACAGAAGAGCTGTACTTATTCCAAAAATTCATTCGCGAGTTGGGGTCCGAGAATGTTGATTACCGATTAAGACAAGCAGATTGTTCCAACACGGGTGCGAATGCACTGCCTTGGCTTGGTATGAGTATTGGCGATGTCGAGAAGCTTGATAGTATCTTGGTAATTGGCTCAAACATTCGTAAAGAGCAACCACTCCTGGCGCATAGAATCCGAAAAGCCGTTAATCAGAATAGCGCTTCTCTCGCATTGATCAATCCAATGCGAACTGACACTTTGTTAACTTCGGCGCAGGAATTTACAGTCTCACCCAGTCGCGTACCGATTTTTATGCAGCAGATCGTCAAGGCGGTTAGTGTTCAGCTTGGGGTAGAAATACCTGCAGCAATAAACCATATCAATGTTGAGCCTGACGCTCAAAAGGTCGCAGATATGTTGGTGGTCGGAAAAAACAAGTTGATTTTGATCGGCGCTCTTTCTCGGCATCACCCTGATCGGTCGAAGATTGAAAAAATTAGTCACATCCTTGGTGATTTAGTTGACGCAAAAATTGGTCTTCTCTCGGATGGCCCGAATTCTCTTGGCGCTGAAGCGACCAAGAATATTCCCGCTCGAAGTGGTCTTACTGCCAGAGAGATGACCGCAAATGCATTAGATGTGTATTTTTTGTTGCATGCTGAAATGGGGGAAGATTCTTGTGATCCTGATGTCGCTATAGATGCGTTAAAGTCGGCGAAGCTAGTTGTCGCGATGAGTGCGTTCAAGGACGAGGTTTCGAATTACGCCACCGTGATGTTGCCGATTAGCCCCTTCTCTGAAACGTCAGGGACCTTCATCAACATGGAGGGCAAACGGCAACAATTTGGACCCGTTGCTCCTGCGAAGGGGCAGAGTCGACCGGCTTGGAGATTGATAGCGGCCCTGGGTAAGTTGTTTGGGTTTGGTGGGTTTGAATATGAATCAATAGAGAAGGTCAGAGAGGCTTTGAGAAGCGTTTACGATGACCTCGACGCGAACTTAAGAAAAAAAATCGATATTAACGAAATGCCTGACGCTTTGCGGCCGATTGAGGGAATCGAAAGATTTGCTGATGTCCCAATGTACAGTGTTGATGCTGTCGTTCGCCGAGCGCCCGCGCTGCAGTCGACAAAAGAGGCTATACGTGATTATCTCTGGTTAGGCTCAGATTTGTCCAAAGAGCTTGGAGCAGTGAACGGTGATGTGGTGCGGGTAGAGCAAGATGGCAAACATATTGAGTTACCTG
This sequence comes from uncultured Burkholderiales Genera incertae sedis bacterium, assembly GCA_905479505.1. Lineage (GTDB taxonomy): Bacteria > Pseudomonadota > Gammaproteobacteria > Burkholderiales > Eutrophovitaceae > Eutrophovita. The sequence continues at coordinate 8,454 of CAJQMS010000019.1, forward strand.
CACAGATAGACGTTAGTTTAGCCGGCTCAGTGGTTCGCGTTCCCATGACTAGCAATGCATCTAAGGTTATTGGTGGTATCGGTGGTCCAGTGCAGATTACCAAGGTTGCCTCTTTTGAGGCCAACGTATGATTGTTGAGTTTTTAAGCGCATACATTGGTGACAGCCTAGCTTATTTTAGTTGGACGCTGATGAAGGTCTTGATGATTCTCATTCCAGTAACTTTATGCGTGGCGTACCTAACACTTGCTGAGCGGAAGGTGATTGGTTACATTCAGTTGCGCTTAGGCCCGAATCGAGTCGGTCCGAAGGGCTTGCTACAGCCTTTCGCAGATGTTTTAAAGTTGTTGACAAAAGAAATCATAATCCCTAGCGGGGCTAATAAATTTTTGTTTGTTGTGGCACCAATGTTGTCACTAATGCCGGCGTTGGCTGCGTGGGCAGTGATGCCATTTGCAGATGGATGGGTCTTAGCAAATATTGATGCGGGACTTTTGTATGTTCTAGCCATAACCTCAATGGGCGTTTATGGAGTTATTGTCGCAGGGTGGGCATCAAACTCAAAATATGCGCTCATAGGTGCCATGAGAAGCGGCGCTCAGATAGTCGCTTACGAAATTGCTATGGGTTTTGCTTTGGTTTGCGTTTTAATGATGTCTGGTAGTTTGAACTTGACGACAATCGTTGATACACAGCGCAGTGATTTTGGTTTTTTAAGTTGGAATTTGATTCCCTTATTTCCAATGTTTGTTGTGTATTTCATCTCTGGCGTTGCAGAGACAAATCGCGCGCCGTTTGATGTTGCGGAGGGTGAGTCCGAGATCGTAGCTGGATTCCACGTCGAGTATTCAGGTACTACTTTCGCAGTATTTTTCTTGGCGGAATACGCCAATATGATTTTGATCGCCGCCTTAGCTTCGCTTATGTTTCTGGGTGGGTGGCTATCACCGATACCGGGAATCCCTGACGGATTTGCATGGTTAGCCGGAAAAATTGCTTTTATGCTTTTCTTCTTCTTATGGTTTAGGGCTACATTCCCCCGTTACAGATATGATCAAATTATGCGACTGGGTTGGAAAGTGTTCATTCCAGTAACTATTGTGTGGCTTGTTCTCATCGGAATACTTATGAGAATGGAGTGGTGGCCATGGTAGTTTTGATATTTAGGGATCGATAAATATGTTTGGGTTTATTCGCGATGTGTCAAATACCTTCCTTCTTACTGAGTTGCGCAAGGGTTTAATGCTCACTTTGAAGTATTTTTTTGCGCCTAAGATCACGGTTCAGTTCCCTGAGGAGAAAACACCTCAAAGCTCACGATTTCGTGGCTTGCATGCCTTACGGAGATACCCCAATGGTGAGGAGAGGTGTATTGGTTGTAAATTGTGTGAGGCAGTGTGCCCAGCGCTAGCTATTACCATCGAGTCAGAGCAGCGAGATGATGGCAGTCGGCGTACGACACGGTACGATATTGACCTTACAAAATGCATCTTCTGTGGTTTTTGTGAAGAGTCATGTCCAGTAGATTCAATTGTAGAAACACGAGTTTTTGAGTACCACGGCGAACAAAGAGGGGACTTGGTTTATACGAAGGATATGTTATTGGCGGTGGGTGATCGATATGAGGAGCAGATTGCCAAGGACCGAAAGTCGGACGCAAAATATCGTTAATGATGCATCTCTACGAACATAAATAAAAAATATTATTGAAATGACCTTTGAAAGTTTTTCCTTCTATTTATTCTCCACCATTTTGGTTGGTTCAGCCTTGAGTGTTATTTTTTCTCGAAACCCAGTGCATGCAGCGCTTTCTTTGGTGTTGGCGTTTTTTACAGCTGCAGCTATATGGTTAATGCTTGAAGCCGAATTTTTAGCAATCTCTCTTATCCTCGTCTACGTCGGCGCGGTTATGGTTCTCTTTCTTTTCGTGGTGATGATGTTGGACATAAATATTAACCGAATGAGAGAGGGGTATTGGAATTATCTCTTGCCCGCGATTGTCGTTTCCGGAATTTTCTTAGCGGAGCTTATTGTCTTGATCAGTGGTCGTATGGTGTTTGAGAAACCTTTAGAAATTTCAGCCCAGATCACGAACGAGGGAAATACCTTACAACTCGGACGGCTACTCTATACAGAGTATCTCTATGCTTTCGAGCTGGCTGCAGTTATTCTACTCGTCGCGATTGTGGCGGCGATCGCGCTTACCCTCCGACGTCGTAAAGATATGAAGGTCGTGAGCTCTAGTGACCAATCCTCTGCGAACCGGGCCAGCCGGCTGAAAATTGTCTCTATGCCGGTAGAGAATGGTAGAGAGAGAGAAGAATCATGATCACGTTATCGCATTATCTGGTTTTGGGGGCCATACTTTTTTCGGTAAGTATCGCGGGTATATTCCTGAATCGTAAAAATATCATCATCATCTTGATGTCGATTGAATTGATGTTACTCGCAGTTAATATGAACTTTATAGCGTTCTCACATTATCTGGGAGACTTGTCTGGACAGATATTTGTCTTTTTTATTTTGACAGTGGCCGCCGCTGAGGCGGCAATCGGCCTAGCTATTTTAGTGGTTTTATTTAGGAACCTTAAAACGATCAATGTCGACGATGTTGGCGGACTTAGGGGTTAAAGACACTATGACAAACATGAATATGTATCTTTTGGCCGCATTGGCCCCTCTCATAGGGTCTATGCTGACTGGATTTTTTGGTCGAAAGATCGGTCGGTCAGGTTCGCATGTCGTGGCAATTATCGGGGTTTTAGTTTCGTTGATCTTGTCGATTAAGATTTTTATCGATGTACTAAACGGCAACTCGTTTAACGGCTCAGTCTATACATGGGCGGTGGTCGGTGGCGTCAGTTTCGAGGTTGGCTTTCTGATTGATCGCTTGTCTTCGCTCATGATGATTGTTGTGACTAGTGTGTCGTTAATGGTCCATGTTTATACCATCGGATACATGAAGGATGATCCTGGTTATCAGAGGTTCTTTAGTTATATATCTCTATTTACTTTCGCCATGTTGATGTTGGTGATGAGTAACAATTTTCTTCAATTATTTTTTGGTTGGGAGGCTGTCGGACTGGTTTCCTACTTATTAATAGGATTTTGGTATAAAAAGGATTCTGCGATATATGCGAATCTCAAGGCGTTTTTAGTTAATCGTGTGGGGGACTTTGGCTTTCTTCTGGGTATTGCTTTGGTACTCCATTTTGCTGGAACGTTAGATTATGCGGCCGTTTTCGATCAAAGCGAAGATTTATCTGTTCGACAAATTGAATTGTTCGGTGGCGTAGGCTGGTCTTTAATTACGGTGATCTGCATCTGTCTGTTTATCGGCGCCATGGGTAAATCCGCTCAATTCCCACTCCACGTCTGGTTACCTGACTCAATGGAAGGTCCGACTCCCATATCAGCTTTGATCCACGCCGCAACTATGGTAACCGCTGGGATATTCATGGTAGCGCGTATGTCGCCCCTTTTTGAATATTCAGAAATGGCTCTTTCCTTCGTGTTGATTATCGGTTCCATTACGGCATTATTTATGGGCCTACTTGGGTTAGTTCAAAATGATATTAAGAGAGTTGTTGCTTACTCCACCCTGTCTCAACTGGGGTATATGACCGTTGCCCTTGGTGTTTCGGCATATTCTGCCGCAATGTTTCATTTAATGACTCATGCCTTTTTTAAGGCATTACTTTTTCTCGCGGCGGGTTCCGTAATCATTGGGATGCATCATCAGCAAGATATGAGGTTTATGGGTGGTTTACGACGTAAGATGCCGATCACTTGGATGGTATCTTTGATCGGTTCATTAGCCCTAATAGGATTTCCTTTTCTGTCCGGTTTTTACAGCAAAGACAGCATTATTGAAACGGTACAACTGTCTTCTATTCCGGGCGCAGGATTCGCTTACTTCGCTGTGTTGCTCGGCGTTTTTGTGACGGCACTCTATAGCTTCCGTATGTATTTTTTGGTCTTCGAGGGTAACTATCGAGGAAATAACCAGAGTGGTCAGGACGTCTCCGAGAGTCATCACGATCCACATGAGTCACCGCCGGTGGTGTGGATCCCACTCGTGGTGTTGGCGATTCTCTCGGTCTTTAGTGGGGCGATATCGATTCAGCCGATTCTCTTTGGGGACTACTTTAAGGACGTTATATTTGTTTTAGGCTCACATGATGTGGTTGCCCAATTTGGAGAACATTTTCACGGGTGGCTTGCGATGGGGATGCATGGATTTCAGACGCTCCCCTTTTGGCTAGCTATGGCCGGTGTGCTGACGGCCTGGTTTGTATTTTATTATTCTCCGAAGACCCGGAATAAATTGAGTGTTTTTGCACCACTGATTCGACTCTTTGAGCAGAAATATTTCTTAGATAAATTCAACGAATGGTTTTTTGCTCTAGGTGCTCGTTCTCTAGGCGATTTACTTTGGAAGGTAGGGGATCAAAAAATTATTGATGGATTCCTTGTTAATGGCTCCGCTAAGTTGGTCGCGAAAATGGGGACTCGGCTGCGACGCATCCAAACTGGATTCATATCGCACTATGCGTTCATTATGATTCTGGGGGCTTTCACTTTGGTCACTATTTGGCTGTTCGGAAAATAATTAAAAGAAAATATGTCGACTAATATTATTGGGTCTTTATCCCTCATTGTTTGGCTGCCAATATTTTTTGGTATTGTTGTTTTAACGATTGGCCAGGATGGCCGTGAGCATTTGGTGCGGTGGGTGTCTTTAGTGGGATCCATATTAGGAGCTTTAGTTTTAGTCCCAGTATGGACACAATTTGACCAAACAAAAACGGAGTTTCAGTTCGTAGAGAGCATTCCTTGGATTGATACTTTTAATATCAATTATCACCTTGGTATTGATGGTTTGTCACTGATACTTATTTTGCTGAACGTGGTGACAACGATACTGGTTGTCATTGCTGGCTGGGAAGTAATCACGAAAAGAGTATCTCAGTATTACGCGTCATTTTTGATTTTGTCGGGCATCATCAACGGAGTCTTCTGTTCCCTCGACGCAATGTTGTTTTATGTCTTTTTTGAAGCAACCTTGATCCCCATGTTCCTAATCATTGGTATTTGGGGTGGGCCTAACCGAGTCTATGCGGCGATTAAATTTTTCCTCTACACGCTGGCAGGTTCGTTATTGACGCTGGTGGCGCTCATTTATCTTTATCGGCTGAGCGCGGGAAGTTTCTCGATTGCTGATTTTTATTTGTTGCCGATACCACAAAGCGCCCAATTGCTCATTTTTATAGCGCTATTCGCTGCTTTTGCCGTCAAGATTCCAATGTGGCCAGTACATACTTGGTTGCCGGATGCTCACGTTGAGGCGCCTACGGGTGGATCTGTTGTTTTGGCTGCGGTTATGTTGAAGCTAGGGGGGTATGGTTTTTTACGGCTTTCGCTTCCAATCGTTCCTGATGCTGCCCGAGAGCTTGCTCCTTTGGTAATCGCCTTGTCGCTCATTGCAATTGTTTACATAGGATTCGTCGCGCTTATTCAACGAGATATGAAAAAATTGATTGCTTACTCTTCTATTTCACATATGGGATTTGTGACTTTGGGTATTTTCATATTCAATGCAGAAGGGATGCAGGGGGCGATTATTCAGATGGTATCCCATGGATTTATTTCTGCAGCCTTATTCTTATGTGTTGGGGTATTGTATGATCGAATTCATTCGAGGCAGATAGCGGATTATGGTGGTGTTGTGAATAGCATGCCAAAATTCGCTGCATTATTTTTAGTGTTCGCAATGGCAAACGCAGGACTGCCTGGAACTAGTGGCTTTGTAGGTGAGTTTTTTGTCATTATGGGCGCAATGTCGAATAATTTCTGGTTCGCATTTGCAGCAGCAATGACTTTAATACTGGGAGCCGCTTATACTCTTTGGATGTATAAAAGGGTAGTTTTTGGTCAAGTCACCAGTGATCGAATAGCCGACCTCAAGGATGTTAATGCCCGCGAGTTCTCGATGTTGCTAGTTCTGGCTTTCGTTGTAATTGGCGTAGGACTCTATCCAAAGCCTTTCACAGATGTTATTGGTACTTCAGTAACCACAATACTAGAGCTTTCTTCGGTCAGTAAATACTGAGGCGGACCCTGTAATTAATAGATATTTACGTCATCCATGAATTTTCAATTATCAGACTTATACGCAATATCAGCTGAAATTTTCTTGCTCTGCGGAGTTAGCGTTATTTTGTTGCTCGATTTATTTTTAAGCGAAACAAGACGGAACGTGACCTACTTTTTGTCACTGTTCGTTTTAGTTGTTACTAGCGTCATTTCTTTGCTTGTTTTTGACTTCGAACCCAGAGTGGTCATGAATGGGCTGGTGGTCTCAGGCCCGCTTAGCGCGACTCTCAAGTCGATACTTTGTGGGCTTATTGCGATAGGACTCATTTATTCAAAAGATTACTTGCAATGTCGAGGCCTCCACCGCGGTGAGTACTATTCACTGACGCTGTTTGCGGCTTTGGGAATGATGGTTATGGCGTCTTCCAATCATTTTTTAAGTCTTTACCTAGGTCTAGAATTATTGAGTTTGAGTTTATACGCAATGGTAGCTCTACGGCGAGACTCTGGTCGTAGCTCGGAGGCAGCCATCAAATATTTTGTGTTGGGAGCGATTGCTTCTGGGATGCTTCTGTACGGTATGTCTATGATTTATGGCGCGACCGGAAATCTAAATATAGAAGCAATTGTATCGTCTATTAATTCTGGTAATAGCGATTTAAATTTGTTACGCCTCGGCTTAGTGTTCATTATCGTAGGAGTCGGGTTTAAGCTGGGAGCAGTGCCATTCCACATGTGGATACCAGACGTCTACCAAGGTTCTCCCACCTCGGTAACGCTACTCATTGGTACGGCACCAAAAATCGCTGCATTTGCGTTCATAATTCGGCTTCTCGCAGAGTCGTTGGGGCATCCGTCGTTACACCAAGAGTGGAGTCAGATGCTTACGGTGTTGGCTGTTGCTTCACTGCTGATTGGTAACGTTGTAGCAATAGCACAAACTAATTTTAAGCGGATGCTGGCTTACTCAACCATCGCTCATATGGGTTTTCTGTTGCTTGGGTTCTTGACGGGTTCTATGAACGGATATAGTGCATCGTTATTTTATATTTTGACCTACGTGTTCATGGCTCTAGCCGGCTTTGGCGTCATACTGTTGTTATCTAAAGACGGGTTTGAGGCCGAGGAGTTGAGTGATTTGGGCGGCCTTAGTCGAAGTAATCCTTGGAGTGCTTTTCTTCTGATGATCGTTATGTTTTCGATGGCAGGAATACCCCCGACAGTCGGTTTCTGGTCCAAGCTATTCATCATTCAATCGGTGATCGAATTTGAGTCTGTGTGGCTCGCGGTAGTTGCTGTAATGACGTCGTTGATTGGTGCGTTTTATTACCTGAGGGTGGTTAAGATAATGTATTTTGATTCCAATGAATCATCCACTACCAGAATTCGCTATCGAGCCGGATTGGTTGTTTTTAGCATCAATGGATTAATGCTTCTGGGTATGGGCTTGTTTCCTGGTTGGCTTCTTTTATTGTGTCAGTCGTTAATCCAGGACTCCGTGCGAGTTTTTTGATGTATGGCGCAGGATTTTACTGAAAAGCAGTTGAAGTCCTCCTTGGCATTTCAGGGCAGGATGCTCGAGGTGCGGGTGGATAGGGTTTTGGTGCCGGATGATAGCCAAACTACTCGAGAGTACGTTGTTCATCCGGGGGCCTCTGTCATTGTCCCTTTGTTTGAGGATGGGACGGTCTTGGTTGAGCGGCAGTTCCGATATCCCGTTAAACAGCATATGACGGAACTCCCGGCTGGAAAGCTCGATCATAATGAGGCCCCTGAATATACGGCGCGTCGTGAGCTTTTGGAGGAGACAGGGTATGAAGCTCAGAGATGGGATTTCATTGGAACAATGATGCCGTGTATCGGTTACTCTGATGAACGAATCCATGCCTATCTCGCTCGAGATCTCACATATTCAAAGCGAAATTTGGATGAAGGCGAGTTTCTAGAAACGTCTAGAGTGCCCATGAGTGACTTGTTACAGCAGGCTTTAAACGCGAGCATTCAAGATGCAAAAACGGTCATTGCATTGCTATGGGCCGAACAATTTCTCAGGTCCTCGGATTAAACAGATTGTTTGATGTCCAAGAGGTCTTGAATTTTGTGATCTCACCCCCACATTTACTCACAACGTTAAAAATTATCTATATAGGGTGAACTCGATGTCAGATTCTGCTTCCAAAGAAACACTTGGTTTTCAAACTGAAGTAAGCCAGTTATTGAAATTAATGATTCATTCCTTATATTCGAATAAGGAAATCTTTTTAAGAGAGTTGATTTCAAATGCATCTGACGCTTGTGATAAGTTGAGGTTTGAATCGTTAACTGACGCATCCCTCATGGGGGACGAGTCAGATCTTAAAATTGATATTTCGGTTGACCGTGAAGCACGCACGATTTCCATTTCTGACAATGGAATTGGGATGTCCCGGGAAGAGGTGGTTCAAAATATAGGGACGATAGCTAAATCGGGAACTAAGGAGTTTTTCGGTAAGCTTACTGGTGACCAAGCGCAGGATGCGAACTTAATAGGGCAATTTGGGGTCGGTTTTTACTCTTCTTTCATCGTCGCGGACAAAGTGACCCTCATTACTCGCCGAGCTGGTCTTGAAGATTCTGAGTCAGTGTGTTGGGAGTCAAAAGGTGAGGGCGAATTCACAATCGAAACTGTCTCCAAACCCGAGCGAGGTACACAGATCATATTGCACCTCAGGGCTGATGAAGACGATTTACTTGAGGGCTATCGGCTCAAATCAATTGCTCAAAGGTATTCAGATCACATCAACTTACCGATCTTCATGTCGAAGGAGGAGTGGGATGAAAAAGAGAGTAAGTATGTTTTACAAGATGAATCCGAGCAAATAAATCAAGCATCGGCGATCTGGACTCGGCCTAAAAACGACGTATCTGAGGAGCAGTACGAAGAGTTTTACAAACATATTTCTAATGATATGGAAAAACCCTTGGCTTGGGCTCACGCGCGCGTCGAAGGAAAGAGTGAATATGCACAATTGCTTTACTTACCCGGAAAGGCACCTTTTGACCTTTGGAATAGAGAGCATAAACGAGGTTTAAAATTGTATGTCCGTCGAGTTTTTATAATGGATGATGCTGAGCAGTTACTGCCGGGATACTTGCGTTTTGTTCGAGGTGTAATCGACTCTTCAGATTTGCCACTGAATGTTTCAAGAGAGATCCTACAAGAGTCAAAAGATGTTGATGCTATACGCAAGGGGTGTATTAGTCGCGTTCTGGGACTGGTAGAGGACCTCGCGAAAAATCAACAAGATAAATTCAAAGCGTTCTGGAATGAATTTGGATCAGTGTTAAAGGAAGGTGTTGGAGAGGACTTTAGTAACAAGGAGAGAATCGCACATTTGTTAAGGTTCTCGAGTACGGCCGAAAGCAGTGATGAGCAGGTGGTATCTTTGAGCGACTACATTGGTCGTTTCAAAGAGGGACAAGATAAAATTTATTATATAACTGCTGAGACTCATGCTGCTGCAAAGTCGAGTCCGCATCTTGAGATATTTAAGAAAAAAGATATTGAGGTCCTTCTCCTATCGGATCGAGTGGATGAATGGGCAGTGTCTAACCTCCAAGAATTCGATGGCAAAAAACTTGTATCAGTTGCAAAAGGATCACTCGATTTAGGATCTAGTGATGATGAAGAGAATAAAGAAAATGAGACGGATTCTGATAGTGAAGATCTCATTAAAAAAATTAAGGAATCGTTGGGTGATAGCGTAAAAGAGGTAAGAGTTTCAAGCCGTTTAGTAGATTCTCCTTCATGTTTGGTTTCTGACGAGGACGAAATGAGCATGAATCTTTCACGAATGTTGAAGGCTGCGGGTCAGGAAGTGCCATCGGTTGCTCCCATCCTTGAAATCAACATTCAGCATCCGATCATAAAGAAGATGTCGTCTGATAAAGAAGGATCCCGGATCTCGGATTGGAGCTCAATCATTTTTGATCAGGCGATGTTGTCGGATGGTGGTGCTCTGGCAGATCCTGCGAAGTTTGTCGTAAAGTTGAATAAGTTAATTTTAGATGTTTCAGAAAATACTTGATTCCATGGCGGGCTGAGGATACATTTGGCGAATGGTCGTAAAACGTTAATTTTAGTTTAGCTCTTTTATGTAATTCTATGCTGAGGGGTCGCGATGATTAGTTTGCTGCCGAATGCTATTACCCTTAGTCGATTACTGTCTGTACCATTTCTAGCGATCATGTTGTCGAGTAATGATTACTTGGTGGCTTTTTGGTTTTTCCTTGCTCTAGGTCTATCGGATGGCCTGGACGGGTACATTGCTCGTCGATATGACGCCATTACCACCATTGGGATATTACTCGACCCCGTAGCTGATAAATTATTGGTGATTACGTGCGCGTCCATCCTTACTTGGAATGGGATTTTGCCTTTGTGGGTTGGGGTACCGCTAGTCGTTCGAGATGTTGCCATGCTGAGTATCGGCTTACTTGATCCTAAATTGAAAGAAACCCGAGTGATGCCTAATCTATGGGGCAAGTCGCATGCAGCCCTTGCGTTCTTAGCCATTGGAATCGCTATCGCCCAAGCAGCTAACCTGTTTGATTACGATGTAATATTGGAGCTCATTTGGCCTGCCGTGGTAGTAACCCTGGCTGTTTCGACAACCGTATATTTCTTGGAGTGGAGACGTCTTCGTGTTGAGTACGACTCGAAATCTTCGGTTGCAATGTAGTCGTTATGTTTAAATTCACTTCGAGCGAGCGCTCAAGTTGGGTCGCCAGATTAGATGTGTTTCCATTCCGCTGGGCGTTTCTCGATAAAGGCGTCTATCCCTTCTCCCGCATCAAAAGCCATCATGTTGCATGCCATGGTTTCAGCGGCGAACTTGTAGGCGTCATCAACACCCATTTCCATCTGTCGGTATAGCATTCTTTTGCCTGTTGCGACGGCTACAGCAGATTTTCGAATGATTGCTTCAGCCATTTTTTGGACTTCACTGTCCAAGTTTTCAATTGCTACAGCTTTATTTATCAAGCCAAGTGATGCTGCAGTTTGCGCATCGATAAACTCACCTGTGAATAAAAGTTCGGCCGCTTTTTTTCGGTTTATATTTCGAGAAACCGCGACTGCAGGTGTCGAGCAAAACAACCCATAGTTGATGCCAGAAGTTGCAAATTGGGCTTGATTTGAAGCTATTGCAAGGTCACATGTTCCCACGAGTTGGCATCCTGCAGCAGTCGCAATACCATGGACCTTCGCGATCACAGGTTGAGGGATTCGCATCAGGGTTAACATGAATCGACTGCAGGTATTAAATAACGAATCGTAATACTCTCTCGAAGGGTTTGCGCGCATCTGCTTGAGGTCATGTCCCGCGCAAAATGCTGTTCCGCTACCTTCGATCACCACAACACGAACCGCGGGATCGTTGCTGATAGCATTTAATTCGGATTGGAGTGCTGCCAATAGTTCTTCAGATAGCGCGTTATAAGCTTTTGGGCGGTTCAGCGTGAGAGTCGCAACGCCGCCGTGATCCACCCTTAGCAGCACCATCTCATCACGATTAACTTCAGTAACATTTGTCACGCCCATAGCTCTCTCCTCATATTTGCGCCTAATTGAGTTAGTATAGCGCTAATACAACAATGCGTTAATTTAACCATAGACATCTTATTCGTAGACTTAACGTTTACACGAAATCATACCTAATTTTGATATGACAATAACCAATCTTTCGTTCACCGCAATCGATTATCTGGCGCTTGTAGTATTCTATTTTGGATGGCTCGGTTATGCTAAATTTGCTCGACGTGCAGCCAATCAAGGCATTCCTAGTCTCATGAGCGTCATGGTTCAATATCGAGAAGATTGGTGGAGAGGTACAATCCGTCGAGACCTTAAAATTGTCGATACCAATATCATACTCACGCTTTCCAACGGTGCTACGTTCTTCGCGTCGACTACGATCCTAATTTTGGGCGCACTTCTTGCCTTATTAGGTGCTACTGATCGGGCTATAGATATCCTTGCTGACCTGCCTTTTGCGGTAAAAAATGACACCTTGTCATGGGACTGCAAGATCGTCTTATTGCTTGCAATTTTTATTTATGCATTTTTTAAATTTACATGGTCATTGCGGCAGCATTTTTTTTGTTCCACCATGGTCGGTGCGGCACCAGATAATAATATTGATGAAGACGCTCATGAGGAGTTTGTTCAGCGCGGATCTAGGATGGCAACCACTGCGTCTAATACCTTCAATGATGGATTGCGCGCATATTATTTCGGGTTGTCGGTGTTGCCGTGGTTCTTGAATCCTTGGTTATTTATTTTGGCTACCGTGACGGTCATCGGTATTCTCTATCATAGAGAATTTAAGTCTGATGCACTCAAGGCAATGACAGGTGAAAACTGAAGATGTGGGGCGCTCTGATCAATTGATGACTGTAAATTGATGTTCTGGGCTTTAGACTGTTAGTAAAAAAGGTTTCGCGCGGCGATCCAGTTTCACATTGATTTACGCGGCGCAAGAGTAGAGGGGTTTGGCGGTCACGCTGAGGGCGCTAAGGGCTTCAAAGATTCAACGTATTTTTTTGAGAAAATTTTAGCCTCGTAAATAAATTCGAAAAAATCTGCTTCAAATTTACCCAGATGACTTATGAGGTCTCTTGCACCTCCTAAAAGTGCGTTACCCCGCTTTAATCTTGTACCCATTCGTTCAATTTGTAGGGCGATGCCCTCTAAGGATGTGTATAAACGAAACCAATCTTCA
>CAJQMS010000020.1 GCA_905479505.1 uncultured Burkholderiales Genera incertae sedis bacterium
CTGCAAATTAAAGGGCCATCAGCGGCTAATTTATATTGGAATCAAAGACGAAAATCGCGCGAGACATTTTGCGGCGAGTGGACCCGAGCCGGCGACAAGTATAGTGTAGACAAGGATGGCTTTTACACCTATGGTGGCCGATCAGATGACATGCTCAAGGTGAGTGGTTTGTACGTGTCGCCTTTTGAAGTGGAGGCAATATTAATGTCCCACGCAGCAGTGCTTGAAGCAGCCGTAGTTGGTGATGAAGATGCTGATAAATTGATTAAGCCTCGGGCTTTTGTTGTTTTGAAGAATGGTTATGAGGCTGGATCGGCCTTGGTTGAGGAGTTAAAAATTTTTGTGAAATCAAAGCTGGCGCCGTTCAAATATCCACGTTGGATCGAGTTTGTCGATGAGTTACCAAAAACTGCGACTGGAAAAATCCAACGATTCAAGTTAAGAAAATAAAATTATATAAAAAATCATTAGAAGTCTGAAAGGGGAACCGAATGTCTATTATTAACCGTCGTGAATTTCTTGCTGGCTCTTCCGCGTTAGCGGGTCTATCTTTTATGTCGTTAGCTGGTTGTTCCAAAAAGACGGATTCAATTCGGGTGGGATTTATGCTCCCATACACAGGGACTTACGCAAAACTAGGGATGGCTATCGAAAACGGATTCAGACTAGCGCTTGGTGAGTTGGGCGATAAACCCTTTGGCAAGACTATAGATTTTTATACGGTAGATGACGAATCAAATCCGGCTAAGGCAACTGATAATGCCAACAAAATAATGACCCGTGATAACGTTGACGTAGTCATTGGAACCGTCCATTCAGGCGTAGCTATGGGGATGATTAAGGTAGCTAAAGATACGGGGTCACTGGTGATTGTGCCGAATGCCGGCGCTAATGCAGCTACCGGGGCAATGTGCGCTCCGAATGTCTTTCGAACCTCATTTTCAAATTGGCAGCCAACTCATCCTTTAGGGAAGATCATGGTTGAGCAAGGGCTCAAAAAGTCTATTTTCGTTACTTGGAAATACGGTGCAGGCGAGGAGGCCTCAGCCTCATTTAGAGAAGGATTTGAAGCAGCTGGAGGTGAGGTAATTAAGGAGTTGTTTGTGCCTTTTCCAAATGTCGAATTTCAGGCAATTCTCACAGAAATAGCCTCATTAAGACCTGATGCTGTTGCATGCTTCTTTGCGGGTGGCGGCGCTGTTAAGTTTGTTAAAGACTACGCTGCAGCAGGACTTAAAAAATCGATACCTCTGTTTGGCTCTGGCTTCTTGACCGAGGGCGTTTTGGACGCGCAGGGCGATGCCGCTGAGGGCGTTACCACTACATTGCATTACGCCGATCAGCTCCAGAACGCTAAGAATAAAGCGTTTCGGGAGGCTTATAGGTTGGCATATAGCGAGGAGGCCGATGTTTATGCGGTTCAAGGCTATGATGCCGGCCTGCTATTGATTAAGGCTCTTCAGGAAACGTCCGGCGATCTCTCACAAAAAGTCAAAGCAATTCAAGCTATGGAGGGCGCTGAGATCGATAGTCCGCGTGGCGCTTGGAAAATGTCTAAGTCGCATAACCCTATCCAAAACTTCTATACGATGAAAGTGAGAAATGGCGTTAACGAGGTTGTGGGTACGGCGTGGGAGAACCTGGAGGACCCAGCTGTCGGGTGCGCCCTTAAAGAACTTTAATATCCTGTTCGGCCTGCATTTTAAGGAACGAAAGACAGCTTGTGAGCATTATTAACTCTTGATAAATAACCGATGGAGATGCCTTATATCGTCGGCTTCGCTTAGGCCCCTTCGCTGCAAAAGATGATCTTTTCTCAACTTCAGCTCAATAGACAGTTATCGGAAATTTTCGACGAATTAACCGAGCTTGAGACTAGTTCACTGGGTGATCTGAGTGTTTATCAAGGTGAGACGTCAAACGTGATGGTGGCAGTCGTGGGCTTTGATTTCTCAGCGTCGGGGGGGTCTGTCGGACCCTGTGAAGCTGAACAAATAAGAACGGCTATTGCTTTTGCGAAAGAAAAAACACTCCCTTTAGTTTTCATTTTAAACACCGGTGGGGTCCGAGTCACCGAGGGTGCAGAAAGTTTAGCCGCTTTCCGCGTTATGTATAGAGATTTGGTTGATGGGAAACTAGATGGGCTGAGAGTCATATCCTTAGTCGCGCAACATTGCTTCGGTGGGGCCAGTATGCTGGCCGCGGTAAGTGATCGCGTTTTGGTAAGTTCTTGTTCTCAGGTTTCTATGTCTGGGCCTAAGTTGATACGAGCGATGAGTCTGCATGAAGACCAGCAGCCGCCAACATACGAGGACGTTCGAAGTTTGTTAGGTGGTCATGGTCGCTCGTTGATATCCGATCGCTTTCAAATGATTGATGATCGAGCGAAGGCGTATAAGGAGCACTTAGGCCAATTACTTTTGCTATCACAGAGCTCGGATTTTAGGCTTGAGCCTAACTTTGCTGCTCTTAGGCGGCGGATTACCAAAAGCGACGGGATGAATTCTGCGCCTGTAAATACACAAAGTGTTGCGCATCCTCTAGTGGATGCTAGCCGAATTGGGGTGCATGATTTTCAGTTATGGGACTCAGGTCTGTTCTCGTCGAATGCCCTCTGCAATTCGGGGGTAGGGATTTACGGAATAGTGAATACTCGTTTTGCAAACGCCGACATCATTTTTGATTTAATCAATGCAATAAAAAATTCACCCAGCTATATTTCAGATATTAAGATTTTTATAGATTGCTCGAGTCATTCTCCGAGTCTATCTTCCGAGGCCGTGATTATGTCAGAGTACTTATCGACTTTGACAAGATGCTTGCGAAAAAAATATCGTGATGGTGTCGAAATCCACGTTGTTATTATTGGTTCAGCTGGGGGCGGAGTTTTTGCCGCGTTATCAGCAGGAGCTTCAAGGTTGAGTGCGTTATCGGGTGCATCTATTCATGTATTGCCGGCTGCTGCGCTTAGCACAATGGGTTGGTCGTATAATGCGTCGTTAAAGTCAAGTGACTTACTTCACTCGGGGGCTGTAGATGATGTCATCGATGATATCTCAACGGTTATAGGATAGAAATTTTAATGGATGCGATCACATTTTTTATTCAAGCGATGAACGGGATCCAATACGGGTTGCTGCTGTTTCTAGTTGCCACCGGATTGACATTGATCTTTGGAATCATGGGAGTGATCAACATTGCTCATGGAAGTTTTTACATGGTGGGAGCATATTTGGCGTGGTCACTGATGGGGTGGTTTGGAAATTTTTGGGTAGGGTTATTTGCGGGCGTCTTGGTTGCGTTATTTCTGGGCTTAGCTCTTGAGTGGCTATTTATAAGATTCTTATATGATCGAGACCACCTTCAGCAGGTATTGGTCACGTATGGTTTGATACTTATTTTTTCTGAGTTAAGAAGCATTCTTTGGGGTGATGATGTGCACAGCGTTCCGATACCAGAGTTACTCAGCGGATCGATTCAATTAACCGAAAATTTAGCTTATCCGATCTACCGGTTATGGCTGTCTGGCGTTTGTATCGTTATTGCGATTTTAATGTACGTTGGGATTCAGCACACTCGTCTCGGCATGATGATACGCGCTGGTGAGTCAGACAGGGATATGACAAAAGCTTTAGGGATAAATATTGGATTGGTGTATCGATTTGTATTTGCTTTGGGTGTTTCTCTAGCCGCTTTCTCAGGAATGATATCTGCTCCTATCGCCTCCGTTTTCCCGGGCATGGGTAATCAGGTGCTGATTGTTAGTTTTGTAGTGGTCGTTATCGGGGGTCTTGGCTCTATAAAAGGAGCGATGGTTGCAGCCCTAATGGTCGGCTTAATTGATACCTTTGGGAAAGTATTAAACGTTAATATTTTAGGAATAAATATTCTTCCTGAAATGGCTGGTATGAGCATCTTTGCACTGATGGCGATTATTTTAATGTTTCGTCCCCAAGGTATATTCGGTAAGGGGCACTGAGTGGGTAAAAATTTTAAAAGCTTAGTTATTGGTTTCGTCCTTTTATCTTTGATGTTATTTCCATTTTTTGGAGAGCGCTTCTATATTCAATTCGCTTCAAAAATATTGGTGATGATCATTTTTGTAAGTAGCCTTAACCTTTTGGTCGGCTTTACTGGTTTAGTTAGTTTGGGACATGCGGCATTTTTCGGTTTTGCAGGTTACGTCCTGGCGATATTGATGCAGGTCGATTCGTCGACGCACTTCGTCACTGCTTTGCTAATTAGTATCAGTTGCGTGGGTCTTCTCGGTTTGGTGTTTGGTGTTTTAGTGTTACGAACAAAGGGCATATTTTTTATTATGTCTACGCTAGCACTCGGTGAGATGTTATTTTACTTTTTACACGATACTGATTTTGCCGGTGGCTCTGATGGGATCTACATTTATAGCCGGCCAAACTTAAGTATCTTTGACTTTTGGGACGTTGATTTGGCGAATGCAGTTCATTTTTATTATGTAGCGTTAGTTTTTGTTTGTTTGACCCTAATTTTTATTGGGAGGATTATTCAATCTCCGTTTGGCCGGGTCATCTCAGGTATTCGTGTGAACGAGCACAGGACCAAGGCGCTCGGGTATAACACTTACAAATTTAAATTAGTATGCTTTGTGATTGCAAGCATGATTGCTGCGGTTAGTGGCTTTTTGGCCGCTGTTCAGTTCGGGGTAGTAAATCCTGAAATGGTTGGTTGGCATGTCTCTGGGCACGCCCTCATGATGGTTATTTTAGGCGGTAAAGGAGCAATTTTGGGTCCAGTCCTTGGAACGACGACGTTAATGATTACTGAGGAAATTTTTCAAATGTTGACTAAGCATTGGCAGCTGTTAACAGGTTTAGTGATTGTTCTGGTTGCTTTGTTTTTTCCAAATGGTCTAGCTGGTATAAGAATCTTTAAGAAGGGCGGGTCAATGTGAGTCCTTTGATACAGGCGACGGGTTTATCAAAGCACTTTTCTGGCTTAAGAGCTGTGTCTGAGGTGTCTCTCTCTTGCGAGCGTGGGATGATCCATGCCGTTATTGGTCCGAATGGTGCGGGCAAGAGCACGCTGTTAAATCTACTTTCTGGTGAGACAAAACCCACAGACGGAATGGTTTTTATTGCAGATCAAGATGTAACAGGTTTCAGTTCGCATCAAATGAGCTTGAAAGGTGTAGGGCGAAGTTATCAGCGCACCAATATTTTTGACAATATGACAGTGCTTGAGAACTGCAATATCGCAGTTCAATCTCGAAGTCGTATTTCTATGCGTTTTCTTGGCACCACCAGTAATTATCCTGACATAGAGTCGCAGTCCAAGTCCATTTTGAAGAGAGTGGGACTTCTGAGCGTCGCGTATCAATTGGTTAGCGAGCTATCCCACGGGGCGCAAAGACAAGTTGAAATCGCCCTAGCGCTGGCGACTAATCCTGACGTTCTGTTGTTAGATGAGCCGCTGGCTGGTATGGGTGCAGAAGAGTCTCAGACAATTATAGATTTACTGCGGGATATTCGGCTGGACTATGCAATGATCTTAGTCGAGCACGATATGGAAGCAGTGTTCGCCCTTGCGGATTTTCTGACTGTCATGTTAAACGGTGAGGTTATCGAGAGTGGTTTACCGCAAAAAATTCGCGCTAGCAAAAAAGTGCAATCCGCTTATTTAGGTGAGGATGCCGGTGAGTGATTCGCTTTTAACTATTTCAGGCTTAAACGTTCATTATGGGTTGAGCCATGTACTACATGAACTGAGTCTGGATATTAAGTGCGGCGAAACCGTTGCTCTTATGGGTCGAAACGGCATGGGTAAGACGACACTCCTAAAGACTTTAGTGGGTTTGCTGCCATCCACCTCCGGTTTAATTAAACATCTCGGTCAAGATACCAGGGGCTTACCTACTCATACGCTTGCGCGTCGCGGAATAGCTTACGTCCCAGAGGGCAGAGGTATTTTTAAAAATTTATCTGTCAAAGAGAATTTGTTATTAGCTGCGCGTCCCGGAGTGCGTGGGCAGAAGGACTGGTCTTTTGGGCGGGTACTTGACAGTTTTCCTCGATTAAATGAACGCTTAAATCATGGTGGGCAACAGCTCTCTGGTGGAGAGCAACAAATGTTGAGCATAGGAAGAGCATTGTTAACTAACCCTGATTTATTGATATTGGACGAGGCGACAGAGGGATTAGCGCCACTGATCGCCCAAGATATTTGGAGGATCATCGACGTTATCAGACAATCTGGTATTTCCTCGGTCCTTGTTGATAAAAATTTCAAGGCGTTAGCTAAGTTATCTGATCGAAGCGTTGTGATGGTAAAGGGAAAAATTGTATTCGACGGTTCGCCAAATCATCTAATTGAAAACCCTTTGAATCTCACAAAATGGCTGGGAGTTTAAGTTTTAATCGTAAGTTAATGTTTATGAGCGGACAAATTCTTTATGAATAACTTGAATAGCATATTTGAAGTTAACGATAGACGGTTAGCGTATCAGTGTGTTGACCCTCAGTCCAAGCTTGGCAAACCGGAAGATGGAATTGTATTGCTTCATGAAGGGCTTGGATCTATAGAGCTTTGGAAGAATTTCCCTAAGGATCTAGCTGAGGTTACTGGATGTCGTGTTTTCGTTTATTCTCGATATGGCTATGGTTCGTCCACCGCTCTCCGTGAGAAGCGAACGACTGATTATATGCATGAGGAAGCTTTGACGATCTTACCAAAATTTTTAGAGTATATCGGTGTTGAACGTCCCATCTTGATCGGGCATAGCGACGGAGCATCTATTTCACTCATTCACAATGGTGGTGGCTATGATGTCAGTGGTTTGGTGTTATTGGCACCTCATGTCTTTGTGGAGGAGCTGACAGTAAATAGTATCCAGGCGGCTCGTGTCGCATTCGAAAATACCGGGTTACCAAAGAAGTTGGCTCGATATCATGAGAATGTTGAGTCCGCATTTTGGGGTTGGAACGACATTTGGTTATCTCGTGAATTTCAGAATTGGAACATTGAGACTTACGTAAAAAAACTCACCTCTGAATCTTTGCTGATTCAAAGTGCCGACGACCCTTACGGCACATTAGCCCAAATAGAAGCTATTGAAAAATTATCTCCGGCGCCCACGCAGCGCATGATTCTTGAAGACTGTGGACATTCTCCACACGTGGACCACCCTAATAAGACGTTGGATTCAATAGGTAGGTTTGTAAGAGATTGTTTAGACGAGGTGCGTTATGAGTGATAGGAAAGTCGCAGTGGTTACTGGATCGACCTCTGGTATTGGACTCGAAATCGCTAGGGCTCTTGCATCGAATGGTTATGATGTTGCCTTGAGTGGTTTGTGCAAGACAGAGGATGTTCGTGCAATTGAGGCGAAGGTCATTGATGGAACAGACGCAAGAGCTTTTTTTTCCCATGCAGATTTCTCAAGACCGAAAGAAATTGAGCAGTACGTGTCAGATGCAAAGAGTGCTTTGGGGCGGATAGACATTCTTATCAATAACGCTGGGGTTCAGCATGTATCACCGGTTGAAAACTTCCCACCCGACAAATGGGATTTGATTTTAGCGGTAAACCTGTCGGCGGCTTTTCATATGACAAGGTTAGTGATCCCTGAGATGCGGACTAGAGGTTTTGGTCGGATCATTAATATCGCCTCTGCGCATGGAAAAGTTGCATCGCCATTCAAATCTGCTTATGTGGCGTCGAAACACGGGTTAGTAGGATTCACTAAGGCAGTTGCTCTAGAAACGGCGGAGTTTGGCATTACCTGTAACGCGATTTGCCCAGGCTGGGTTGAAACGCCGCTAGTGACCGAACAAGTGGAGACACTTTCAAGAGAAAAAGCTATGTCCGCTGATGACGTCATTCGTAGCATAATTCTTGAGCGCCAACCGACAAAAAAATTCGTACCAGTGGATCAGATCGCCGCCTTAGCCTTGTTTCTTGCTTCAGACAAAGCGTCTTCGATTACTGGTGCTTCTCATTCCATCGACGGTGGATGGACCGCCCACTAACCACCTTCGTTTATGATTAATATTAAAGTAGTTAAGAATGGCCCATTATTAATCTCAGGCCAATATTCTTATATCGGTGAAAGGTCAGAGTCGACCGAGCGTGATGATGTGGCGTTAAGATTATGTCGTTGTGGAAAAACGGGGAACAGGCCATTTTGTGACGGATCGCATCAATCGTTTTCTTTTGTGACGAGTGATTCTCTTAACTTAGAATA
>CAJQMS010000021.1 GCA_905479505.1 uncultured Burkholderiales Genera incertae sedis bacterium
CTTTGTTCGAGATAACGCGAGACCGTCTGGCGGAACGTCTTTAGTAATCGTGCTTCCGGCGGCAATGGTGCTTCCTGCGCCAATGGTGACCGGTGCTATGAGTTGGGTATCTGAACCTATGAATACGTTGTCTTCTATGATCGTACGATGTTTGTTCGCACCGTCGTAGTTACAAGTAATCGTGCCAGCTCCCACGTTGACCGAGGATCCAATTGTGGCATCGCCGATATAGGAGAGGTGATTGGCTTTTGCGCCGGTGTCGAGCGTCGTTGCTTTTACTTCGACAAAATTACCGACTTTGACGAGTGTTTTTGACTCTGTTCCGGGACGAATTCTGGCGTAAGGCCCAATTTCATTTTGGCTACCAATTATTGCGCCTTCGATGTGGGAGAAAGCTCTTATGGTGGAATTGTCTTTAATGACCGTATTTCGAATGATAACGTTCGACTCAATAGATACACTCTTACCTAGACTTACATCGCCTTCAAAGATGCACCCCACATCTATTGACACATCAGCATCACAGACGACTACTCCACGAATATCAATCCGTCGTGGATCTGAAATCGTTACGCCGGAATCCATCAGTCGGTGGGCGGATTCTAACTGGTGTGTTCTTTCTAACTCGGCTAACTGCCTTTTGTTGTTGATGCCTGTTGCTTCATATTTTCTTATAGGTTCCGCTGTGTCTATTTTTAGGCTTGCATTCGATGCAAACTCAACGATATCAGTTAGATAGTATTCCTCGTTCGCGTTATTGTTTGATAGCTCTTTTAAAAATTTTTTCAGCAATGTTGTGTCCACACAGAAGATACCCGTATTTATCTCGCCGATGAGCCTCTTTTCTTGATCAGCGTCTTTTTCTTCGACAATTTTGTACGGATATCCATCATTATTTCTGACGATGCGACCATAACCCTTCGGATTAACGACGGTTTGCGTTAACACTGCGACATCGGAGGTACATTCTGTGAGGTTTTTGATCGAGTCAGGATGAATACATGGGACATCTCCTAGGAGAATAAGGGTCCTGGATGATGTTAGGTGTTGGGTAGCTTGCGCGACCGCGTGGCCGGTTCCTAATTGTTCTTTTTGTGAAACGAATGTCAACGAACTTTCTTTGTAGTAGTCGCGAATAGTTTCTTCTTCATGCCCGACAACAACGATGATGTTTTTCGGAGCTAAGCTTTTCGCAGTATCAACAACGTGATCTAAAAGTGGCCTGCCAGCAAGCTTGTGCATCACCTTGGGTTGTTTTGACTTCATTCGGGTGCCTTTGCCTGCGGCAAGAATGATCACGTCAATATTTTTCATAGAATTAGATTAAAGTGTTTTATAGTACTGATTATGGCACAGGAAATTTCACTCGGTCCAACCGACTTTAAACTGTCGTTATTTGGTTTTGAAAAGCGACTCAACTAAGTTTTCCATCGTTTTCGAGCTCTTCGTGAGTGAGTCGTGGTTCATAATGATCACAACGGACAGAGTGCGACCCTGAGGTAAATGGAGATATCCTGCAATAGAGCGCACGCCTTCTAAATAACCTGTTTTTAAATGTGCTCTCGCATTCGCTGGGCTGGAGTGAAATTTATTTTTTAGCGTCCCGTCAACTCCAGGAATCGAAAAAGACGAGATAAATTCTGGCATGGATGGATCAAGCCAGGCCACATTTAAAATTTCCGATATTGCTGCAACCGTCACCCGTGCATCGCGAGATAACCCTGACCCGTTGTCAATAAATATGCCTTTTGAACTGATCCCGTGGTCGTCGATCCACTGTCTGACTAGAGATCTCGATATTTTCAAACTTGCTGTTTGGCTTAGATGCAGAGATAGAGATAGAAAAATGTTTCGAGCCGCTATATTGCTGCTCCACTTGTTCGTAACTCTCAGAGCTGATGCGATAGGTTCAGATGTTGATTCTAGAAACATTTTTGCATCGTCTGGCGTTTTATTCTCTAATATGCTCCCGTCGAACGTTCCGCCAAGGGTCGTCCATTCGGTTCGAAACGCGTTTTCAAAAAACAATGAAGGAGAGAGAAGGCTATATTGGCGTTGTTTTACACCGCATGAGAGTGGATAGGTGCCTCGGAAGTAAATTTGTCCATTTTCGATAACTGGGTTTTTAGGCCACTTAGCGCAGGCGCCGGGCACTACTTTAAGTTGGTTGACAACTGGCGCGTTGAGCGGTGAACTGATTAAGTCCACCGCCTGCGTTCCTGGCCTAGGAACAAAGTGAATGTTGAATACATTTGCGTTTATTGGAAGCGCATCAGCGCCTGCGTTATAAGGTCTTAGCGGTTCGTTATCAAAATGTCCGGGGTCATGTGTATTATCAGGAAAGTTTGAGCGATCGACGAAGACATTACCCTTGATTGAGTGAATCCCAAAATCGTGAATAGATTTTATTAAGGCCTTAAATCGCACGAGGTCCAATGTTGGGTCGCCAGAACCGCGAAAGTATAAATCGCCGTCCAGTGTGTTGTTTTTGATCATTCCTTTCGTCAGTACATCTGTATTCCACCGAAAACCTATGCCAAGTAGGTCAATCGCAACTTTCGTGGTCAACAATTTCATGACTGAGGCTGGATTAAGAGATACCTCCCGGTTTCCAGAGAAGATTATTTGTCTGCTCTGTACGTCTCGGACCTCTGCTGCGAAGCCGGAGGGATAGTTGCTGACTAGGTGTTCCAACCGAGTTTTAAGGGTGCTGGGTAGTGTGAGCTCGTTTCCAAATGAAGCTTGTGAAATGAAAAGTGTTAAAAAAATCAGAAATCGAGGCATAGTTAATAATTATTGGCGGGTATTTAAAATTCGGTTTGAAAAATAAAAATATCATTTTTTATAATAATATTTAAGATAGTAAGTACACACTTTATTCTGTTCGCAGCCATGAGTTCTGTTAAAAATTGTTGCTGACTACTTGAAAACTTCATTATTGGTCCCATATCATTAGCACTCTTCAAAGTCGAGTGCCAGTAAATCGCTCGACTGAAGGTTGGGTCCATTGTTTCAAGTAAAGCAATTGGAAGCACATTAACTATAAATATAAAGTTTTTAGGAGACACCATTATGAAAATTCGTCCCCTGCACGATCGAGTGATCGTCAAGCGACTCGAGGAAGAGCGCACAACTGCCTCAGGTATTGTTATACCAGATTCAGCTGCTGAAAAGCCAGACACCGGAGAGGTAGTTGCAATTGGCACCGGAAAAGTCCTGGATGACGGAAGCAGCAAAGCGTTAGACGTCAAACCTGGCGACAAGGTTATATTCGGTAAGTACTCTGGCCAAACTGTAAAGGTTGACGGTGATGAGTTACTTGTCATGCGCGAAGAAGACATTATGGGCGTACTTGAATAAACACTCGCCTAATCCGTAAAGAATTACTAAAAGTTTTAAGGAGCTAAATCATGGCAGCTAAAGAAGTTAAGTTTCGCGACGCCGCTCGAGCAAAGATTGTTGCTGGAGTGAACGTATTGGCGGACGCAGTTAAAGTAACGTTGGGGCCAAAAGGCCGAAACGTGGTCCTCGAGCGCTCATTCGGCGCACCAACGATCACCAAAGATGGTGTTTCTGTAGCTAAAGAAATCGAATTAAAAGACAGATTCGAGAATATGGGCGCCCAAATGGTCAAAGAAGTGGCATCGAAAACATCTGATGTCGCTGGCGACGGAACCACTACAGCGACCGTTCTGGCACAGTCTATTGTGGCTGAGGGAATGAAATCAGTGGCTGCTGGAATGAACCCTATGGACCTTAAGCGGGGAATTGATAAAGCTGTCTCGGCAGTCGTAGCGCAGCTTCAAAAAAACTCAAAGCCTTGCACAACGAGTAAGGAAATTGCACAGGTGGGATCAATTTCGGCAAATTCGGATGCGGAAATTGGAAAGATAATTGCTGACGCAATGGACAAGGTTGGCAAAGAGGGCGTGATTACTGTTGAAGATGGCTCTGGGCTTCAAAGTGAGCTGGAGGTTGTGGAAGGAATGCAATTCGATCGAGGTTATTTGTCGCCTTACTTCGTTAATAATGCTGATAAGCAAATGGTGAATTTAGAAAATCCCCATATTCTTCTCCATGATAAGAAAATATCAAACATCCGCGATTTGTTACCAGTCCTAGAGCAAGTGTCTAAGTCTGGTCGTCCATTGCTGATTATCGCAGAGGATATTGAGGGTGAAGCGCTTGCAACGTTGGTGGTGAACAATATCCGTGGGATATTAAAAGTTGCCGCTGTGAAGGCGCCTGGTTTTGGTGATCGTCGTAAAGCAATGTTGGAAGATATCGCGATTCTGACCGGCGGTACAGTGATCGCCGAAGAGGTTGGCCTGAGTTTAGAGAAG
>CAJQMS010000022.1 GCA_905479505.1 uncultured Burkholderiales Genera incertae sedis bacterium
GATCCATTGCTGGTTCAAATTGGATTTACGAGGTTTGCCCTTCGGGTTAGCGAAGCAAGTCGTGTCGAAGTTCAATAGCGAAAGGCCTATCAGATGACAACGTTGAGAATCGCTTTAGTCGGTAATCCAAATTCAGGAAAAACAGCACTTTTCAATCAGTTAACCGGTAGTCGACAGAAAGTCGCGAATTATCCTGGTGTTACGGTTGAAAAGAAATCGGGAGTCCTCCGCTTAGGTAACGACAGGGTATGCGAAATCTTAGATTTACCAGGCGCTTACTCCTTTGACACCGAGAGTTTGGATGAGATCGTCACTAGAGATATTTGCTTGGGTCACGTCTCCGGAGAGAAACGTCCTGATGTTATCGTTTGTGTCGTTGACGCCACAAATCTGAGATTGCATTTAAGGTTTGTACTTGAAGTCAGAGCATTAGGAATACCAATGGTTATCGCATTAAATATGTCTGATGCTGCCAAAAAACGTGGGATAAAAATTGATGTTGACAGTCTATCAAGCAAGCTGGGATTACAGATTATCGAGACCGTCGCTATTCGCAAGAATGGGGCTGAGAAACTCATCTCGCAAATGAGGCAAAATTTGCCAGAAGTGAATACCGCTGTTCTTGAGCGCGGTGATTACCATCAAGAGGTGAGACAGTTAATTGCTGACCACGTTGTTATGCCGAGTAAGACGTCTAAATTAGATGACGTTATGGACCGTATTTTCCTACACCCCTTGGCAGGCCTCCTCATATTAGCGTCGATTATGTTCCTAATGTTTCAGGCAGTTTTTGCGTGGGCGGCTCCATTTATGGAGATGATTGACGCTGGCATTGGTGGCTTCGGCCAGATCGCGGAATCGGTCTTACCGGAGGGGCCTTTGAGGGACCTCGTCATCGAAGGTTTGATTGGTGGGGTTGGAAGTGTCGTAATATTTTTGCCTCAAATCCTGTTTTTATTTTTGTTTATCTTGATTTTGGAGGAGTCGGGTTATTTGCCTCGGGCCGCATTTTTGTTAGATCGATTTATGGTGGGGGCTGGTTTGTCAGGGCGGTCATTCATTCCATTATTGTCAAGTTTTGCTTGTGCAATTCCGGGTATTATTGCGACGAGAACAATTCAAGATCCAAGAGATCGCCTCACTACTATTCTTGTTGCACCGTTGATGACTTGTTCCGCGAGACTGCCAGTATATGCGCTATTAATAGCAGCCTTTATTCCCGATCAAGTCGTCTGGGGATTGTTTAACCTCCAAGGCTTAACTTTGTTTGCGTTATATGCAGCCGGAATCCTTAGTGCTATGGGTGTTGCTTTTGTTATGAAAAAAGTAAATGGAGGCGGACACACGCAAACGCTTTTGTTGGAGTTGCCTTCATATCGAATACCAAGTCCCCGGGATGTGCTTATTGGATTGTGGGAACGTGGGCGCTTATTTATTGTTCGAGTGGGGACGGTGATCTTGTCTATCACCGTAATATTATGGGTATTATCCACTTATCCAACGCCTCCGGATGGGTGGGTTGGGGTCCCGATTGAATACAGTATTGCGGGGCGCATTGGTAATGCGATCGAGTGGATATTTCAACCACTAGGCTTTAATTGGCAAATTTGCGTGGCACTGATTCCCGGTTTAGCTGCGCGAGAAGTGGCGGTAAGCGCACTGGGTACAGTCTATGCAATTTCCGCTACCATTGAGGATCCAACTGCTCAATTGTTGCCAATCGTCTCAGTCGACTGGACTTTTGCTACAGGGATGTCTTTATTAGTTTGGTACATATTCGCGCCACAATGTTTAGCAACATTAGCGGTCATAAAAAAAGAAACTCAATCTTGGAAGACCGTTTTAGTTGCCACAACCTACTTGTTTGGTTTAGCCTATCTTGCATCTTTATTGACGTATCAAATTTTTTCTTAATTGGGAATATGAATTATCATCTTTTCGAAATATTCGTCATTTTTGTTATCTTTTTGGGCAGTTCGATTTACCTGTCGAACCGGTGGTTTCCGAATTACAAATATAATTTATTGCGATTCATTCATAAATTGCTGCCTTGGACAAGCAGATTTTTAAGCTCGGACACCATTACGAAGCCCTTCCACAATCCTAATAGCGAAAAGGGATGCTTCGGATGTGCGCCGACAGGCGCCTGTGGAAGTTGCCCTTCAAATGGCCGTTAATACCCTCTATACATTTCGGTAGTCTTACAGCAGTAGGATTATAATAATCATATTCTCTCGTTAAGCTTCGTAACTGAGCCTTGAGGGCGTAGTCGTGAAAATTTTTAAGTTTAAATTAGTCACACTACGCGTTGTGTGTTTTTACGATAAAAGGCGTGTTCGGCTAAAGGATAAAATATGGCTTCAAAACTTTTTTCTGATTTTAAATTAGGACCAGTTAAACTAAAAAATAGGATTGTTGTTTCCCCAATGTGCCAGTACAGCGCTGTCCAAGGACGGGCTAATGACTGGCATCTGATGCACTACGGTAACTTATCCATTGGCGCCGGTGGCTTATTAATGTTTGAGGCTACGCATGTATCATCACAGGGTCGGATAACGCATGACTGTCTCGGGCTTTATGATGATGAAACCGAAAATACTTTACGTCGTGTTGTGGATTTTTGTAAAGAGTTTGGTCAAGCTAAATTGGGTATCCAACTTGCGCATGCTGGTAGAAAAGCCTCGGCTAAAACACCGATGCAGGGTGGCGCTTCATTAAACGCGGATGAAAAACCATGGGAAACTATCGCTCCGAGCGATTTACCATTTGCTGACGGATGGCATACGCCTAAAGTTATGTCGGGAGAGGACCTAGATAGAGTTAAGCTAGAGTTTGTCGCTTCGGCATCGAGGGCGGTCCGTCTTGGTTTTGATGTTATCGAGTTGCACGCAGCTCATGGCTATCTCCTTAACCAGTTTACATCGCCACTTTCAAATAAACGCACTGATCAATATGGTGGCAGTGATGTTTTCAACAGGCTTAAATATCCACTGGAGATCTTTGAAGCTATCAAAAGCGTTATTCCTAGTGATGTTGCACTTGGCGCCAGAATATCCGGTTCCGATTGGGTAGAAGGTGGTTTAGATCCTGAGGAAATGATTATCTTTGCTAGAGAGTTGGAAACCAGAGGCTGCCATTTTGTTGACGTCACATCAGGCCAGCTCGATGCTCGGCAACAAATTAAATTAGCACCTGGGTTTAATTTGCCTTTTTCAAAAAAAGTTAAGATCGAAACAAAAATGGCTGCTATGGGGGTTGGTATGATCACAACTCCTATTCAAGCGGAGGAGGCGATCGAGACAGGCTCTGCAGATCTTATCGCAATTGCCAGGGGCGCCCTAGACGATCCGAGGTGGGCTTGGCATGCGGCCAAAGAGTTGAATGTTGACCTGGAGAGTTACACGCCAAACTATCAACGATGTCATCCTACTGTTTGGAAGCGATAGTGCAATACAAGGTAATCGACTCAATAGCGGGCTAAGCGTCTCTGAGAATCTATGAGTGGCGACTTTTACGGCGTATTAGTCGAATTGGCAAGCGGCTCTGCCAATGCCTCCAATTTCCATTTCTAACTTATCACCGGATTGAATCGGAAACATGATTGAGAGTGATCCCGAAAGGATTACTTCTCCTGCTCTGAGATTCATTCCTAAGCTTCCAAGCATATTAGCTAGCCATACGACAGCATTCACAGGGTGATCTAGAGTCGCAGCGCCAGCACCGGTGCCAATAATTTCTCCGTTTTTTTTCAAAACCATACCGCAAGTCGCGAGATCAATGCCTTTTATACTCTTTTGTGGAGACCCAAGTATGAAGGCGCCTGCTGAGGCGTTATCAGCGATCGTGTCTTGAATCTTGATTTTCCAATCTTTGATACGAGAGTCAACGATCTCAAACGCGGGTACAACGCACTCGGTTGCAGCAACTACTTGAGCATATGTTATGCCCGGGCCGATGAGGTCTTTATTAAGCAAAAATGCAATTTCGCCCTCTCCCTTCGGCTGACAGAATTTTTTAGTTGGAAGGTCATCAGAATTTTTAAATTCCATACCTGAGGTTAAGTGCCCAAAATCAGGCTGGTCAACACCTAGCATATCCATGACGATCTTGGCGGTAATACCTATTTTTTTACCAACGACAGTCTCTCCCGATTTGATCCGCTGATCTATCATCGCAAGTTGAATTTGGTAGGCATCTTCTATCGAAGCGTTGGAGAATGATTCTGTAATAGGTGGGATTTGAGAGGCATTTTTCCAGGCCTCATACAATCGCATACCAAGATCATTAATGTTGGTTGCACTCAAACTCATTTTTCACCTCACAGCATTCGAACCAATTAAAAGTATTTTTCAACCAATTGTCGTAAGAAATTCTACATCCTTATTAGATAAATGATACTCGAATGTTGGAGTTGCTATTTCGCTACGAAATGCTCACCGTACGCTTTTTATAAGGGACACAATGTCAGGGTGTGACCAGTCAAGGTCACCGACAATTTGATATTTTATCTGATGGCTTTTGTTTAGTATGAC